>JAPUHZ010000238.1 GCA_027297485.1 Deltaproteobacteria bacterium | reverse complement strand
CAGCCCTGATCCTCCCCCGCATTTTCCACCCGACCTATATTTTCCACTAATACAAACGCAGTGAGTAAGTTTACCTTTCCTCAGTGGAAGGAGCCTTCAGGCCGAGGGAAATGGGCCAGTGCCTTGAGGGCCGCCACCCCTACCCCTTCACGTGATTATTCCTACCGTTTGGGCCTGCACCAAGCCTCACGTCGGTTCCCTCGTCCTTCAGTCTCCTTCCCCTCGGAATAGCATCATTGTAACAAATTTAAATACGTTTGTATTAGTTGAAGCTTTTGCGGACGGCGTTACGTTAACCGAGGCCATCTCCATCAGCCACCTGTCCATCTCCTGGGCCCCTCTGACCTTAACCGCAAAACCCCCAACAGAGCTTATCTGGCAGATGCGCTCAAGCCGAAGCGCTGGCTGATTCCACGGAAGATTAGGGTAAGAACCGTAACGATAGCGATCGTCATACACCCCAAAGCAGACACCTCAGAATAACGGCCTGATTCAAACAGGTCAAAGATCAGCAGGGGCACGAGTTCCGTGCCGGCATGGCCTAATAGGACCGGCAGAGAAAGGGCTTTGAAAGTGATGGTGAGCGTGGAGACAAAGGCTACAAACAAACCTGGGATAAGGAGCGGGAAAACGATACTTCTAAAAGTTTTGAGAAAAGTCGCCCCGCAGATCTCCGATGCCTCTTCGAGCTCACTACGAATCTGCGTCATGACTGCGCTACAGATCCGAGTCGAAGTGGGAAGCCGCTTTGTCACGTAAGCAATCGTCAGTATCCAAAGAGTCCCATATACGGGGATGGGCACCGTAAGATAAAACCATATTAGGGCCAATCCCAGGACCATGCTGGGGTAAGCGGTTGCGGAGAAGGCCAAACCATCGAGGATACGGCGACCAGGAATGCGCGTGCGGATAACAATCCAGGAAATCACGGCGCCAAAGAGCGTGACGACTGCAGCAGCCGAAAATCCTACGATAAAATTGTTTTTAATGGCCAATAAAATCAGTGGATCGCCGAACAGCCAGCGGAAGTTATCCAGTGTCAGGAGCCGCATCATTTCTAACGAAGGTGGGGCATACCAAGGGAGGAGAGACGTCCAAGCCAAAACAGCCAGAGGCAAATAGACCGTGAGGGAAATGAGGAACAGGACGCTGACGAGGGCTGGAATACGCCAACTTCCCAGACGAAGCCTTCTAGGCTGGAACCCCTTTCCTGTGATCACAGCGAACCTCTCCGACATGCGGGTGCTCCTGAAATAGAGATAGAGGCCACCTAAGGCAACCAGGAGATAAAACATGGAGATGGCAGCCGCCAAGTTAAAATCCGTCGGGGGGCGCCTAACAGAAAGGTAAATTTCGGTGGACAAGACATAAACCCCGGCAGGGATGCCAAGCAGGGCCGGGACCTCAAAATCCTCGATCCCCCGGATGAAAATAAGCAAGCAAACAGCAAAAACAGTGGGCAGCATGAGCCTGAAGGTAATGCGAAAAAAGGTCCTGAAAATCCCTGCGCCTGAGACCACCGAGGCATCTTCGAGCGAGGGATCCATCGAGCGGAAGGCTGCTGCCATAAAAAGAAACGGGGTATAAAAGTCATCGATGCCGGAAACAAAGATCATCCCGGCCATACCATAGGGATTGAAAGGCGAATCAGTCAGGCCTAGGAGTCCTCTGAGCCAGACATTGATCAAACCCGCTTTAGGAGCAAGCAACAGTAACCAGGAGATCGTAAATAGAACGCCTGGAATCATCATAGCCCCAAGAACGGAGCTATAAATGAAACCTTTTAGTGGAATGTCGGTTCGCTCCGTGAGCCAGGCCAGATAGGTGCCGAGGCTAAAGGAGACGAGTCCGGATCCAATAGCATAGATGAACGAGTTCAGGATAGCAGAGTAGAGGGCAGGGTTAGAGAACGCCCGGATGTAGTTCTCAAAAGTAAGAGGCGTCCAGCTTCCCGGTAGCCCGCTCTGCAAGCTGCCGAAGATGATGACCCCGATAGGAACAACGGTGAGGTAAACGACAAGAGCGGTAACGGAGACCAGAAACAGAACATCCCCATTAAGCGCCTTGGTAAAACCCTTTGCCAACATGGTCTTATTTCCCGTTGAGATCCGTAGCGATTCCTCTGAGCTAGAAATGAGTAGAGGCCTATGGACTCACGAAATCTCAGGAAACGTGAATTTCCGCTTTCCCAGGCGCCGTGCGCCATCGCGTGTGATCACAACTGTATCCCCGCATCTTATGGAATCGGGCTCTTCCGAGGGCATCGCACCGGGCTTTAAGACAAATACGTTTCCCTCAACCAGGGGAAGGTCCAGGTGCATCGTGTATTGGGCCGCCGTGTAATCCAGTCTGGTCTCTCCGGTCACCTGGGGCCTGTCTTCACCCACTCCCCGCCCATGAAGGAGCATTCCCTTCGGGAGGTGGCCCGATTCCCGCACCCTCTTTTGGTATAAAGCCACTACCTCACGGAAGGTGACTCCAGGCTTCATATATTTCACCAGCTCGTCAAATATCTGTACGCTGATCTCGAAAGATCGGGCCAGTTCGGGAGGGATCTTCCCCAGACAGGCCGCCTGAACCGTTTGAGCAATGTACCCCCCATATTTCGCCTCCAACTCCGTGTTAATCATGTCCCCCCCTTGAAGCTTGCGGTGGGGGGCAATCCGGCAGGCCCACGGGACACCCGCTCCCGCACCCCAATGGGTCATTGACGGATAATCGCCGCCGTTTGTAATAATCGTGTACCAAATCGTGCCGACGATCTCGTTCTCACTCACACCGGGCCGGGCCTTGGCCAGGATGGCCTCCACAACCCGGTCGAGGATTGCTGCCGCACGCTCGACGAAGGCCACTTCTTCCTCCCCTTTGACCGAGCGCGCCTCTTGGAGCAGTTCTGTGGCGTTCTGAAACCGGGCTTTAGCAAAGGCCCTTTTTACTTTTTCCAACATACCGGTCACAACCGTTCCCTCGGGAGCCCTCAGGAGCCCCTCGAGACCGGAAACCCCAATCCTGGAAGCATCGAGCTTAAGCTCGCCTAGCCGCTCAATCACCGGCTCTCCCCACGTTCTGCGTGTCGCGCGAATGTCTTTTACCCAATCCTGAGCGATTCTCCACCACTCTACTTCATTCGCCCCACGGACAAAGGCCGTAACCTCTCCGGCCTCGGGAAAAACCACGGCCACCTCTGTCTGATGGCCGCCGATGTGCGTGAGGTAACGGATGTCGGCCTGAAACTGATCCCAGTGACTCTGGTTGGGGAAGCCGATAATGACATCTAACCCTGCCTCGCGCATCAGCTCTCGCACTCTCTCCCACCGCCTCTCTCTCTCCTTGAGGCTAAATTTGGGAAGACCGAATCCTCTTTCTCCGCTGTTAATCATGACCTAATAGCTCCCGTTTTCTTTAAGATCCTCCCCTTATACGAATATCAAGACACGGGTTCAACCCCATAAACCGTGCGTAAGCTTGCAACACCTTAAAAATCCTGGCCGTCGAGAAGGCGGCGGGTGCAAGGCGGAGCGGGGGATCGCACCGGAGCGTACAGAGCAGTACGTGAGGATGCGAGCCCGAAGCGACAACGAAGCAAGCACCCCTTATCGACGGATCAGGGACAACCCCACCCCTGGAAAAGCAGTGGAGGAGGTGCTAGGCTTTTTTTGGGCAAATGTGTGGCTGGTTTTCTCATCTAAAGAGCCCCAACGTATTACTCTAATTATCCCCCTCGGGGCATGAGCCTATGAAATATCTAGCGATTTGCGAGGACGACCTGCTCTTCCGATTTATGCGTAAGGTTGCAACCAAGCAGCGAGAAGTCCTCTTTTTAGTCCAAGAGGCGGAGGTGGCGAGACGGATTAGGAGGCTGGGAGGAAACGGTCAGCGGGGTAACCTGGAGAAAGAAGCGACTTACAGGAAGAGCCACTTGGAGCATGTGAACCAGGTGATCCTCTTTATCGGCGACCCTGAGTTACGTAAACGGGTCTACCTGCTTTTAAGACGGCTTAATAGAAAACTGCCGATTCTCTCCCTCTTTTCCGGACGAGAGGCCACAGGGGATCACAGAGACCCTCTCTTACGCCAGCTCCCGCTGGAAGACTTATTCCAGGAGTTTTTTACTCTGCAGTTCCTCGACACCCTCAATCAGCAGAAGGTGGAGAAGATCCGCTCCCTCTTTCGGGAAAAAGATAAAATCCACATTTTGTTGCAGCATGATCCTGACCCGGATGCGATCGGGAGCGCTTTGGCCTTGCGGGAGCTTTTGGGACGGAATCGGGCCACCACACCTATTGTTACTTTCGGCGAGGTGGCCAGGCCGGAAAATCTCGCCATGCTCCGCCTCTTGGAGATCCAAATTGATAGGATTACCTACGAAGATCTACACCAGGAAGGGGCCAAGCTGGTATTGGTGGATGTACAGCCTCCTTATTTCGAGCAACCCCTGGGTAAAGTAGATCTCGTAGTCGACCATCATCCTAAACGAGCCTCTTTTTCGGCTCGCTTCACTGATCTTAGGACGCAGTATGGAGCTACCTCAACGATCCTCACCGAGTACTTGAGGGCGGCTGGCATGGAGCCTTCCCAAAGGTTGGCCACAGCGTTGCTCTACGGGATCAAAACCGATACGCTCTTTTTGGAACGGGGAAGCCATGTTGCCGATCTCAAGGCCTTTGCCTTCCTTTATCCCTTTGCTAATCGAGCTATGATCACTAGGATGGAAAGGCCGGCGCTGCCGCGCACGGACTTAGAGGCCCTGGGCCGTGCCCTGAGTCGACTCCAGCTAGATGGTGGCGTGGCGGTTATCCACATGGGAGAGATTAAGAGAGAGGATGTCATTCCTCAGATGGCTGAGTTCTCTCTTCAGATCGAAGGGGTGGAGTGGGGAATCGTCTCTGGGCTTTGTGAGGATCGGGTGATCATCTCGGTGCGCAATGTGGGGTATGTCAAAAGCGCGGGTGAGATCCTAAAGCGGGTCTTTGAAAAGATCGGCAGCGCCGGTGGCCATCGCTCCATGGCTAAGGCGGTCGTTCCCCTAGAGCGTTTCAAAGAACAGTTTGGCGAGGTGAGTGAAAAAGTCATCCGGGAGGCTATGGTTCCGCTGATCACAAAACCAGAGGAAGAGTTAAAGCGTGGCTGACGAGAGAGGTGCCGTTCGGGAGATCGAGCACACAGCGGATCTGGGGATTGAGGTGGAGGGGGCGGATCTGCCCAGCCTTTTTTCTTTAGCAGGAGAGGCCCTTTACGGCCTTATCGCTGATCCCAGTGGTATTGAGTTAAAAGAGGAGACGGCGATCTCGGCCACAGGCGAGGGGTGGGAGGAGCTTTTTCACGCTTGGCTGTGCGAGCTCTTGGCCCAATTTAATCTTAAAGGCTTTGTGGGAAGGCGATGCGAGGTTAACAGACTTGAGCCTGCTCGTGTAGAGGCCCGGGTTAGGGGGGAGATCCTGGATCTCAAGCGACATCACTTTCATACCGAAATCAAGGGAGTGACCTATCATGAACTCAAGGTCTGGCAAGAAAATGGCACATGGCACGCTAGGGTAATTTTTGATGTCTGAGGCGAGAGAGATGGCTGGAGCAGAGATCCAACTCAATCGCGTGGAAGAGTGCCTTTGGGAGATCCCCCGCCAAGGCGGGATGAGGGTCCCAGGGCGGATCTACGCCACGGAAAAACTCTTGTCCGATCTTAAAGAAGACAACAGCTTGAGACAGGTCATGAACGTGGCCCATCTCCCCGGCATTGTGGGCTACTCCCTTGCCATGCCGGATATCCACTGGGGTTACGGTTTTCCAATCGGTGGGGTAGCAGCGATGGACTTCGATGACGGCGTGATCTCGCCCGGGGGCGTTGGTTACGACATCAATTGCGGCGTTCGCCTGGTGAAGACCAATTTGGCCTTCGGTGATATCCGGGAAAAGATGACGCGGCTCGTAGAGACGCTTTTCTCCCTTATTCCTTCAGGTGTGGGCTCAGAGGGGGCCATCCCCAAGCTTTCCAAAGGCGATGAAAGGCGCCTGCTTAGAGATGGAGCCCGGTGGGCAGTGGAGCAGGGATACGGACGGCAGGAGGATCTGGAGTACATGGAGGAAGGAGGTAGACTCCAGGGCGCCGATGCGGAACTCTTAAGCGAACGGGCACTGGAGCGGGGTCTCAAGCAGGTTGGCACTCTTGGTTCTGGAAACCATTTTCTTGAGATCGGCAGGGTCGAAGAGATCTATCTCCCCGACGTGGCTCAGGCGATGGCTCTTTTCCCCGATCAGGTAGTCGTCCTTATCCATACCGGCTCACGGGGTTTGGGTTACCAGACCTGTGAAGATTCTCTCAAGGTAATGAATCATGCGATGGCAAAGTATGGGATCCAGCTTCCAGACCGCCAATTGGCCTGCACGCCAATCCAGTCCCCAGAGGGAAAGGATTACTTAGCCGCTATGGCCTCGGCCGCAAACTATGCCTGGGCCAATCGGCAAGTGATCATGAGTCGGGCAGAGGAGGCATTTTTGAAGGCCCTGGATATCAGTCCGCGCGAGTTGGGTTTTTCCTTGATCTATGATGTCTGTCACAATATCGCCAAGATTGAGGAGCATGTGGTGGATGGGGAAAGCCGCCGGCTGTGTGTTCATCGCAAAGGGGCAACCCGCGCCTTCCCGCCGGGTCATTCCCAGATACCGAGAGCCTATCAACAGCTCGGTCAACCGATTCTCATCCCTGGCGATATGGGCCGTTATTCCTATCTCCTTGTGGGGGCTGAAGCAGCCATGAATAAGACCTTTGGAAGCACCTGCCACGGCGCCGGCCGCTCCATGAGCCGGACTCAGTCGAAGAAACAGAGCCGTAGCATCAATATCGATCTGGAGATGGCTCGCCGGGGGGTAGTCGCACGCTACCGGGGCAGGGGAACAATGGCCGAGGAGATGCCCCATGCCTATAAAGACGTAGCCGAGGTGGTGGAGACGATGGACCGGGCGGGCATCTCAAAAAAAGTGGCCCGCTTTCGCCCTGTGGGAGTTATTAAAGGATAGGGATAATTGACTTAGATTGTCTGATTTGTTACTAGGAAAAAGAGAGTTTCACAGGAGGAGTAGATGACCTATATCATTGCTGAGCCTTGCATAGATGTAAAAGATACGGCCTGTGTGGATGTCTGTCCGGTGGATTGCATCCATCCCACAAAAAATAATACCGAAGAGTTCGAAAAGGTCAACAAGCTCTATATCGATCCTGAGGAATGCATCGACTGCGGGGCCTGCGAGCCGGTTTGTCCGGTAGAGGCGATCTTTGAGGAGGCAGCAACTCCAGACAAGTGGAAGGAATACATCAAGATAGACGCCGACTACTTCA
>JAPUHZ010000237.1 GCA_027297485.1 Deltaproteobacteria bacterium | reverse complement strand
ATCATGACCGGCCTGCATTTTCAGGAGCAGATCCATACTAACGCCGAAGGCCTTTTCCAAGCGAAGCGCCATCTCGGCAGTGACAGAGGCCTTGCCGTTGGTTACATCGGACAGCGTTGCGCGGCGAACGCCGAGAATTTCGGCTGCGCCTGTTACGCTCAAACCGAGAGCCTTGATAATCTCCTCCCGGATAATTTCGCCCGGATGAGGTGGGTTTTTCATAGCCATGGGTTATTCCTCCTAATGATAATCCTCAAAATTCACATCGGTGACGTCGTTGCCATGAAGCCTGAAAGTAATCCGCCAGTTGCCGGTTACATGGATGGCATATTCGCCTTTTCGCTCACCTTTAAGCGGATGAAGCTTCCAGCCGGGCATAGTCGCTACTTGCGATAGGTTGTCGGCAAACTCCAGGGCGGCCAGGATCGCCTTGATCTTCCTGACAGAATGGGCGGGCACGCCGCTCGCGTCGTCATTTTCATAAAGGCGCCTGAGACCTTTGTGCCGGAACTTCCCGACAATCACGAGGTATTGTACGGTATTGCCGTACACCCGTCAAGTGATTCTCAGCGCCGCGAAAAGGCTACGCGTAGGGCTATCGTTTTCGGCCTGAGGGACAGAATGAAAAAGGAGTGATTGACCTTTTGAATTTTCGGTCGAATTTAAAGGGCAGTTTTTTCACGTAACCCACAGCACGGCGTCGGAGCACTGTTTATCTCCCCGCGGCAATATACCTAAAAAGGGGACGTGAACCTTTTTTTCTTGCACGCCCCTGGCAATTGCCTCTCACCGCCTCGTAAAAGGACGCCAGCAAACGCCGCTAGATGGGGGAGAGGAAAGGGATAGGTTTAATATTGACGGCGAGGGATATCAGGTATGAGTCGCGCGGTGGCGGAGGAACGGAGGCACGATGCGATACCTTATTGAATGAAGGGAGTCTGCCGAAAGGAAACGGAGATGGCTCACAAAGGGCGCAATCTAAATACCCTAAGGGGCTGGAGCCGCCCGACTGGGACAGTGGCGTGGAATATTTGGGCGGCTGTGCTATATTGCCTTATAGTTTAAGGTGGTGGCGTAATATGGCTTGCATTTCCGTTGATCGAGCAAGGATCGCTGAATTTTGCCGGAGGCACCACATTCGGAAACTCGCCTTTTTCGGCTCCGTCCTTCGGGAAGATTTTGGCCCCAACAGTGACGTGGATGTGTTGGTGGAGTTCGAGCCGGGACATGTGCCTGGCTTAGCGTTCTTTGCTATGGAGGCTGAGCTGTCGCAAATTTTGGGGCGGAAAGTTGACCTGAACACGTCAAAATTTTTGAGTCGTTATTTTCGAGATCAGGTACTGTCAGAGGCAGAAACACAGTATGCCGCGTCGTGAAACCGTCGTGCGCTTCCGCCATATGCTGGAATACGCTAGGGAGGCGGTCGTCATGGCTCAAGGAAGAACGCGGACTGATGTAGATATAGACCGTCTACAGGCTTATTCACGGCTATGACGAAGTTGATTTTGACATCCTCTGGCAGATTGTGAAAACAGACCTGCCTCCTCTGATTGAAAAACTTGAAAAAATTCTGGCGGATCAAGAAGAGGGATAAATTCAAGCGGCATGAGGGCTCTCTTCACCAAGGAAATGTAAGCAAGCTGAGGGCTATTTTTGGAAGAACCCCACTGCTACCGGGACATTGGCGCTCCCCTGCACATACTCCTCGATTTGAATCCCCTTGACATAGAGCTGCGCCGATCCACCGCCGTCCAGGTTGAGGAGGTCCGCTAGGTTCATCTGCCATGCTCCAGATGCAAAGAATTCCTGCACCTCCACCCAACTCAACCCGCCAAAACGGCTGTCCGTGACTGCAATGATCAGCCTCTGATCTTTATCGATGCCGATTAAGGAGCGACGGCTCCTCTTGCCTGCCCCACGCGTGACGGTTAAGGCCTTTCCTTTGATTAAAAGCAGCGGTCCTGCCTGGAGCCCTTCATCCGCCTGTTCAGAGGAAAAATGATCCCGGTGGATGATGAAGGGCAGGCGGTTTTTTATGCCGAAGATGCCGGTGAAGAGAGAGCTCTTGGAAATGCGCGGGTTGATATTGTTGCTAGCCACCTTGAGAAATCCGAGGGCCTTCCCCTTTTCATCAAAGTAGTTGGCATTGATCGTTGCTATTGCCCCGCTCTTTTCTGCCAGGGTTTTGACATTGGCCCCCTTCAGGTTGTACTGAAGACTGTGCACGATGCGCGGGACAATCCGGCGGGTATCAAAGCGGAACATCTTTAAGTCGATTAGATAGTGAGGTTCTGTGCGCACAAAGGTCACTTTGCGGAACTCGGCTCCCCTTTGAATAACCTTCCACTTTCCCATCCCGGTGATGGTTAGCGTTGGACTGCTTTTCAACTTGAGTGGAGTGGCGGGCGCTTGGGTTAAACCTGGAGCAGGGAAAAAGACAAGAATGAGAAAGAAAAGCAAACTTGATCGCTGGTATGGCATTAGGATATAGATGACCCATATATCAAAATGAGTAAGGAAAAAAGAGAATTTGCATGGCGACAAAAAAGAAGATTTCCATCCGCGTCAACGGTGTGCATTACGCCCGTGAGGTAGAGCCCCGTCTGTTACTGGTACACTACCTCCGAGATATGGTCGGACTAACAGGCACCCACATTGGCTGTGAGACAAGCATCTGTGGCGCCTGCACTGTGATGGTGAACGGCGAGGCGGTGAAGTCGTGCACTGTTTTGACGGTCCAGGCCGACGGCGGAGAGATTTTAACCATCGAGGGGTTGGCGAAGGGGGAGAAACTCCATCCGCTCCAGGAGGGCTTTTGGGAATGTCACGGGCTTCAGTGCGGATACTGTACGCCCGGGATGATCCTTTCCGCCTACCAGCTCCTTCTACGCCATCCCAATCCCACAGAGGAGGATATCCGCCACGGCATTGATGGGAATCTCTGTCGCTGCACCGGCTATCAGCACATCGTGGATTCGGTGAAGTCAGCAGCGAGAAAGATGCGGACGAGGAGATGATTGTGACCTGGCCGGAAATACCGTTTAAGCTACGAGAGCGAGGCCTGCCCCTCAGAGCGGGAGGCAATGGGCCTATGCTCCTCTGCCCCGTAGTACTTAACCTGAGCCGTCTGTTATCTCTGAAACCGTTCCGTGTCGGTGCCTCCCTTGTTTCGGGACAGACCCCCCTCTCTTTTTTGAGGAGGGAACCCTCTGTCCCTGAGCGAAGATTGGCTCCGAGGCGTTGGAACTCTCAGCGAAGCCGAGGATTAGCGGCATCGATGTCTGAGCCCGCTATGCTTTTCAGTGGGCGAGTTTCGATGCTGCCCGAGGTGAGCAGCCAAGAGTTCCCGCCGAGGAGACACTGGAGCGAAGGGATAAGGGTTGCCGACTCCACGGACTGCAGGGCTGGTGAGGGAGGTTACAAGGAGTAAACCATGCCGGTAAGTAAATTGGTCGGCGCCAGGGTGAAACGACGCGAGGATCCCAGACTCGTGTCTGGGCTTGCCCACTACGTGGATGACATCCACCTTCCCGACATCCTTCATGTGGCGATTCTGAGAAGCCCTTATGCCCATGCACGGATCAAGACGATTCAAACTGATGCAGCCCTCAAACATCCCGGTGTAGTTGCAGTGGTCACGGGGAGAGATCTCCATGACCAGATAGGTACCGTGCCGGTGGCAAGTGAAGATCCGAGCCTCAGAGTGCCTAAGCATTATGTCCTGGCAGTGGATAAGGTCTGCTTTGTGGGCGAGGGAGTAGCGGCTGTGGTTGCAGAAGATCGGTATACGGCGCGGGATGGGCTCGATCTGATCGGCGTTGAATACGAACCTTTACCCGTGGTCGCGGATCCAGAAAAGGCTCTGGCCGCAGGGTCTCCCGTTGTCCATCCTGAATGGTCGGACAACGTCGCATTTCGTTGGTCCCACAAGCAGGGGAATGTCGATCAGGCATTTAAAAAAGCGCACAAGGTGATTACCCAGCGTTTGGTCCACCAACGGCTGGCCCCGATCGCCATTGAGCCCAGAGGGGTTTTGGCTCGCTATCTTCCCGATAAAAGAGAACTTACAGTCTGGTCATCCACACAGATCCCCCATCTTCTTAAGACCAAGCTTTCTATCATGCTCAAGCTGCCGGAAAATCGTGTGCGAGTCATCGCGCCCGAAGTAGGTGGGGGATTCGGCAGTAAGCTCAATGTCTACGCCGAAGAGGGGTTGATCGGCCATCTGGCCTTGAAACTCGACCGTCCGGTCAAGTGGATCGAGGGACGGAGAGAAAACATCCAGGCGACTACCCATGGCAGGGGGCAGGTTGGAGTAGTCGAAATCGCGGTGAAAAAGGACGGGACGATCTTAGGGCTGCAGTACAAAGTCATCGCCGACATCGGCGCTTATCATCAGCTTTATACTCCCGCTATTCCCCCGTTTACGGGGCTCATGCTTCCCGGCTGTTACAAAATCCCCGCAATCAACATCGAGGTCACCGCTGTATTCACCAACAAAATGTCGACGGATGCCTATCGGGGAGCCGGAAGGCCGGAGGCCACCTATGCAATTGAACGTATGATGGACCGGGTGGCTCAAGAATTGAAAATCGATCCCGTGAGCGTACGTAGGAAAAACTTTCCGAAGCCCTCCGAGTTCCCGTTCAAAACGGCAACCGGACTCAGCTATGACAGCGGGAACTATCAGGGAGCTCTGGCTAAGGGACTGAAGCTTGCCGGCTATGAGAAGTTGCGGCGCGACCAGAAGAGGCTCAGGAAAAAAGGGGTCTATTGGGGCATCGGACTGGCGACCTACGTTGAGATCTGCGCCATGGGGCCCAAGGGAGGCTGGGAATACGGAAACGTGAGTGTTGAGCCGACTGGGAAAGTGACGGTCTCTACGGGCACCTCACCCCATGGGCAGGGGCAGGAGACCTCGTTTGCCCAGATTGTTGCCGACGAGCTGGGTGTTGCGCTGAACGATATCAATGTGCTCCACGGAGATACCTCTATCGTTCCTAAGGGCATCGGTACCTTCGGCAGCCGGGCCACTGCGGTCGGCGGGACCGCGATCTATCAGGCGGCCGAAAAGGTCAAAGAGAAAGCGCGTGAGATTGCCGCTCATCTCCTTGAGGCAGATCCGGAAGATCTGGTCTTTTCCGGCGGGAAGTTCAGTGTCAAGGGAGTCCCAAAAAAAACCATCACGATTCAGCAGATTGCCCTGGAAGCCCATGTGGCAAAAAACCTGCCCAGAAAGATGGAGCCTGGACTCTCGGCCACCTCCGTCTATGAACCTTCCAACTTTACCTTTCCATTTGGGACTCACATATGCGTGGTGGAGGTGGAGCCGCAAACCGGAAGAGTTGAGATAAAAAAATATGTTGCTGTGGACGATTGCGGAAAGGTAATCAATCCTCTCCTCGTCGATGGTCAGATTCAGGGTGGAATCGCCCAGGGTCTGGGACAGGCTCTTATTGAAGAGGTTGTCTACGACGAGAATGGCCAAATACTAACCGGCAGTTTGATGGACTACGCCCTGCCCAGGGCTGGAGATCTGCCACATTTGGATTTGGCTCGCACAGTGACCCCTACCCCTGTTAATCCGCTGGGAGTCAAAGGAGTGGGCGAGGCCGCTACCATCGGCTCTACACCGGCCATCGTGAATGCGGTAGTCGATGCGCTCACCCCCTTCGGCGTAACCCACATCGACATGCCGCTAAAGCCGGAGAAGATCTGGCAGCTTTGCCAGTTGAAAAAAGTTGCAAGCGCGGGAGATAGCCAGTGATCCCGGCGCCGTTTGACTATATATCACCTCAGACTTTAGACGAGGCAATTCGTGTTTTAGTCTCCCACGGAGACGAGGCGAAGCTTCTGGCCGGTGGCCATAGTCTTCTTCCTCTGATGAAGCTCAGGCTCGCTAGCCCCAAGCTCCTGGTTGACTTGAGTAAAATTCCCGGTCTTAGCGGTATTAAACAAGAGGGCGATAAGATCACTATTGGCGCTCTGACCACTCAATATCAGATCGAAAGCTCAGAGCTTCTTAAAGAGAGGTGTCCCCTTCTCCCCCAGACAGCCAAAGCCATCGGCGACGTTCAGGTGCGTAATCGGGGAACGATCGGCGGGAGTTTAGCCCATGCAGATCCTGCGGCAGATATCCCTGCGGCGATTTTGGCACTTGGCGGGGTGCTGGGACTGACGGGACCTGAGGGTAATCGCACCATCCCGGCTGAGGAGTTTTTCCTAGGCCTCATGACCACCGCTATGAGCCCCAATGAAATCCTCACCGAAATTCGGCTCCCTGTTTTGCCAGGCCGCTGCGGCACGGTTTATCTCAAAGTGCGCCAGAAGGCCTCCGGCTTCGCCATTGTGGGTGTGGCAGTATGGCTCATGGTGGACAATAACGGAGCTTGCAAAGATATCGGTGTCGGCATCACCGGCTTGGATTCCAAGCCCTTTCGAGCCAGGGGAGTTGAGGAGCGCCTGAGGGGAAAGAGAATTGAGCCTGGCATGATTGAAGATGCTTCCTCTCAAGTCACGCAAGGTGTTGATCCTCTGGACGACATCCATGCCTCTGCCGAATTTCGCGCCCATCTTGCACGACTCTATACCGCCAGGGCAATTCAAGAGGCGGCAAAGAGGGTGGGAGTTTAAGGGGGAGGAAAAAAAAGGTCGGGAGTCTGTGTGCTACGAACGCAGCCATCGCGGTAGGGATGGAAGCGATGCTTCACCAACGATGAGGGTGGGTCCCTCGAAGTCGGCGTACAGGCGCAGACTTCAAACCACCGCAAGCGGCGTGGATTAAGAGTCTTCGTCGTGAGCGTTGCCGGAAAAGGCGGAGCGGTACTCCGTCAGGTGAGAATCAAGAAGACGAATGCAAGTGAACCGCTGATGACGTGTCGAAAGACCCCAAACGGTGTCGAAACCGGGACCTTGGACTCTGTCCCGCGAAGAAGGTTGAG
Source organism: Deltaproteobacteria bacterium (assembly GCA_027297485.1). The sequence goes on along the minus strand of JAPUHZ010000237.1, from coordinate 30 downwards.
GGGCAACCTGTCTACTGCTCAACCGGCGCC
>JAPUHZ010000236.1 GCA_027297485.1 Deltaproteobacteria bacterium | reverse complement strand
TGCTAGAGTCCGGCTTGAGTTTTCTAGGAATCGGTGTCCCTGCCGATTTGGTAACGTGGGGGTCAATACTAAATGAGGCACGCAGCAATACTTTTGCTTGGTGGTTGGCGATCTTTCCGGGGTTGGCAATTTTTATCACCGTGCTCGCCTACTACCTCGTTGGTGAGGGCCTACGCGATGCCCTTGACCCGAGGTTACGGGGGTCTTAATAGTGGCTGAGTTGATCCAGGTCAAAGATCTGAGGACCTCTTTTTTCACTCCTGAGGGCGAGGTCCAGGCAGTGGATGGGGTGAGCTTTGAGATCGAGGAGGGGAAAACCCTGGGGTTGGTGGGAGAATCTGCGTGCGGGAAGAGCGTCACGGCTCTGTCGATCATGCGTCTAGTTCCATCGCCTCCTGGGAGGATCGTGGGAGGAGAGATCCTTTACCGGGGCCAAGATCTTTTGAGACTGAACGGGGAGTCGATGCGCAAGATCCGCGGCAACGAGATCTCCATGATTTTTCAGGAACCGATGACTTCTTTGAACCCGGTCTTTACCATTGGCAATCAGATTGGAGAGGCGATCCGTCTGCACCAGAAATTGGGCAAAAGAGAGACAAGAGAGAAGACCGTCGAGATGCTCCGGTTAGTGAAGATTGCCGACCCTGAGGTTAGGATTGATGACTATCCACACCAGTTGAGCGGCGGGATGCGTCAAAGGGTGATGATCGCCATGGCCCTATCGTGCAATCCTAGTTTATTGATAGCGGATGAACCGACCACCGCATTGGACGTGACCATCCAGGCCCAGATCCTGGAGCTGATGAAGGAGTTGCAAGAAAGGCTGGGTATGTCCCTATTGCTGATCACTCATGATCTGGGTGTGGTGGCGGAACAAACAGATGAGGTGGCGATCATGTACGCGGGTAAGATCGTGGAACGTGCCAGGGCCAAGGCAATCTTTGATCGGCCGCTTCATCCCTACACAGTAGGGCTTTTGAACTCGCTTCCGGGAATGGGGGGGAAAAAGAAGAGGAGACTGGATGCCATACCTGGCATGGTACCGAGCCCCCTGGAGTTACCCAGTGGGTGCCGTTTCCGGGATCGTTGCCCCAAGGCTGCCGGGATCTGCGCCGAGGGGGAGCCGGAACTGGTGGAAAAGGAAAAGGATCATTGGGTGTCATGTTATTTTGCATGACAGATAGAGGCAAGGACAGAGACAGAAATTATCGATTAATGACAGAAGCAAAAAGGGGTGGAGCGGTCTCTGTCTCTATCTCAGTCTGGCCATTATGAGTTTGCTTGAGATCCGCAATCTGAAAAAATATTTCCCCGTGGGGACTGGACTTTTCTCTCGGCGAAAGGGAGAAATCAAGGCAGTGGACGATGTTAGCCTGACAATCGAGGAAGGGGAAACACTGGGATTGGTGGGGGAATCGGGATGCGGTAAGTCTACTTTGGGTAGAAGCATCCTGAGGTTGATCGAGCCGACAGATGGGGAGGTCATTTTTCAAGGCAAGAACCTCCTTGAATTGTCCCAGCGTGAGATCCGCGACATGCGAAGGCATATGCAGATCATTTTTCAGGACCCTTACTCCTCTCTCAATCCGCGCATGCGGGTAGGTGAGATCGTGGGGGAGGGGCTGGAGATCCATAAACTGGCCACCGGAAGAAAAAAGAGAGATCGAATCATGGAGCTCCTGAATCAAGTGGGTCTCAGGGAGGAGCACTACGATCTCTATCCCCATGAGTTCAGCGGGGGGCAGCGGCAAAGGATCGGCATTGCCCGGGCCTTGTCGGTGGAGCCTAGGTTCATTGTGGCCGATGAGCCGGTTTCTTCCCTGGATGTCTCGATTCAGGCCCAGATTATTAATCTTCTCCAGGACCTTCAGGAGAAGATGCATCTCACCTATTTTTTTATCTCCCACGATCTCCGGGTAGTTGAGCATATCAGCCACCGGGTGGCGATCATGTATCTGGGCAAGATCGTGGAGATCGCCCGCAGTGATACGATCTACCAGGAGGCTAAGCACCCTTATACCCGTGCGCTTCTCTCTGCGGTTCCCATACCTGACACGAGCCAGAAGAAGGAGAGGATGGTTCTTCAAGGAGACGTGCCGAGCCCCGTCCATCCGCCCCCGGGCTGCAGCTTTCATCCTCGCTGTCCCTACCGTGAGGATATCTGCGACAAGGTGGAGCCGCAGTTGGAATTCACCGGGGACGGCCACGGAGTTTCCTGCCATGTCTTCGGCCCTGGTAAGCGAGTCTGATTTAGATGCCAATCCTCAAGTGGCGTATTGTATAGAGGCCAGTGCTGTCGTAATTCCGGTGTGAAGCCAACAGTGACCTAGGACGGCTATAGAGGTTGTTCGACTGAAGAAAAATGTCAGCACAAACAAAAAGGTCTATTGGCATAACGATTTTTGGAATTCTGGCAATATGGTGGGGAATAAATATACTTTGTGACTTTGCTTACCATATACATAGTAAACCTTGGATTGCCTTAGGATATAGCTGGATAAGATGGGTCAGCTCTGCTTCCGTAATCGTTATATTATTACTTGGGATACGCCTTTTTTAAGACGGAAAATTGGTATTCAGCAAAGAGGCGTCTTAAGGAAGCGATTTCTCTTCAGCCCCATTATCCTGAAGCCCGAAAATTACTCGATCAGGTTGAAAGTAGGCTGGTGAGCGAAAATTAATTAGCTTGGACGGTTCCAACTCTCAGGCCAGTATATCCTGGGTCATGAGAGGAGAGACTTTTGCCAGATGGTCGAAGTCTCGGTCGTGGTGCAGGACAGTGAGCTCGTGCCGGATAGCACATGCAGCGATGATGCAGTCCACGCCGGACCGGACTGTCAGGCCAAGCCGGCGGGCACTGCGGTAAAGGTTGACGGCCTCGTCGAAGAGCTCGGCCCGCAACGGTGATTCAACGACGGGAAACCCACGCATCGACCCCAAGGCGATCCGAAAGGCGTGCTCGTCCTGAAATCCCTGCAGCACTTCTTGGATGACCGGAAGGCAGGTGACAATCTCGTCTAACTCGACTGTCGAACCTAATTCAAGTCGGCTTCCTTTACGGAAGAACTCAATCCAAGCAGAGGTATCAACGAGAAACACGCGGTTTCCTTGATTTGCGAGCCCTGGGGTGATCGTCCCTCATTTTGGACAGGTCCCCGCGCCAAAGCCCCGAACCGGCAAGCTCGATGATGCGCCGTGCCTTCATTCGCTGGACAAAATCAAAGAGCGCCCTGTCCACCGTTGCAGAATATGTCCGCTCGCCGCTTAGCTGGACCGCTTCAGCGAGAAGACGTTCATTAAGCACAAGATTTGTCCGTTTCATGTGTTTAAGGTACCAAAATCGGCTCACCCCTGTCAAGGCAAGTGGTTACGCATAGGGGTCGAGGGGGGAACAGAGGCATTCATCTCAAGAGTTGAGCTTTTTCTTGCTTTCATTCGAAGGAATTCATATCGTTACCTCACCTGCGTTCTGCCACAGAGGGCTTGTCTGGAATTGAACAAATGTTACAGCTCTTGTTAGAGGAGTTGATTTATATAAATGGGGTGGTAAACTAAGCGCTTAGTAGGAGTTTTGAGAGCCTCTCAGGAGAACGTTCCCGAGGGGTTTTTATTTTTGTTTAGGAGTGAGATTATGGCAACTCAGGATTCTCGTGTTCCGATGACCTATCAGGGGTATCATCGCTCAATGGAGCATCTCAAACGTTTAAAGAGTGTGGAGCGACCCAAGATCGTTCGAGAGATTGAAGAGGCGCGGGACCATGGTGATCTGTCTGAGAATGCCGAGTTTCATGCGGCCAAGGAGAGGCAGTCCCTTCTCGACCTCCAGATACGGGAGGTTGAGGACCGGCTGGCTCGGGCCCAAGTCATTGAAGTTTCCAAATTGTCCGGAGACAGAGTTGTCTTTGGAGCCACGGTTACCTTGGCCGATGGAGCTACGGGTGAAAAGGCTATTTACCAGATCGTGGGTGATCATGAGGCGGAGCCGAAGAACGGAAAGATATCTATTAGCTCTCCCGTCGCCCGTGCCCTTATCGGAAAGTACGAGGGAGATGAGGTCCAGGTCCGCACCCCTACAGGTATTCGTACCTTTGAGATCCTGCAGTTGAAATTTATAGATTAAATCTCCCCCTTTTCGGGCTGGGCCTTTTTCTGAACGGATCATGTCTTTTTCTATCAGAAAGGCTGCTCTTAATTTTTACTTCTATTTATCTTTGCTTCCTCTCATATCTGCGCCCCTTAATGCCGCGGAACTTACCCTAGAGCCTCAAGTAGGCTTCCATGGCCTTTTTCAACTGGGTCACCCCTTTCCGTTAAGGGTGAGCCTCACCAACTTGGGTCGGCCCGTGGAAGGGACTCTGGAGGTGAAGGTGTGGAAGGGAGGACCTTCAAAAGGGGTTGCCGCTTATCCCTTTTATTACCGGAGAGAGGTTTTTCTCTCTGCCCAATCTCGAAAGATCGTTCAGTTTACGGTCGATCCCGATTCCGTCAGTCGGCCGCTCACCGTGAGCTTTTCGGGTCCCGGAGTCCGGTTATCTAAGGAAATCGATCTCAGACGCTATCTCTCTCCCTCTCCCCTGATCCTTTTGCTCACGGAAAATAGCGTTCCTCCTCCTATTCCTTTGGTCTCCGACCCTCCGAGTCCCCTCATCTCTTTGTCCCTGGGCCATCTGCCGTCTGATGCGAGGGCGATTCAAGGCGTTTCGACCATTATATTCTACGAGCAATCCCTCCGGGATCTCTCAAAACCTCAAATGATAGCCCTGGAGAGGTGGCTGTCTTCAGGCGGGAGAATGTTAGTCTTGGGGAGTATTCACTATGCCCTTTATCAAGAGCCATCTATGAGCCGTTTCCTTCCGGTTCGTGTCGTGGGGTTAAAAAAGTTTTCTTCTCTTCCGAGCTTGGAGAGGAGCTATGGGGAGAGCGGATCCTCTCTGAGAAATCTCTGGGTGCAGGATTCGAAGTTAGTTGAGGGCACAATTCTTATAGAAGAGAAGGGTACCCCAATTCTTGTGGAGATGAGTAGGGGATTGGGTAAAGTTTTTTACCTGGCATTAGACGTGGGCCGCCCACCCTTATCCCGATGGGAAGGGCTCTCCCTTCTTTTTAGGGATCTCTTGGGACCTCCTGCGGAGAGAGGATCATCTTTTCAGACGAGTTGGGATGATGCTGTTTTTTCACAACTTCTCGTGAGCCATTCTCTTGTTTCCGTCCGTGGTCCTACCCTCTCTTTTTTCCTATGGCTGCTTTTTTATCTCGGAGGGTTAGGGCTCTTAGCCAGGCTGTGGCAGCAACGAAGGTTGCCTCAGCGGACCCTCGTCCTTTCTTTCCTTTCTTTAGTTGTTTTCTCTTCTTTTGGGGGATATTTCTATTTTGACCGAGGAGGCGATATCCCGGATGGCGTACTCCTCTCCTCGACTCTCCTAGAGAGTCTTCCGGATGGGTACGTTGAGGCTCAATCCGGCGTAGCTATTTTTTCTACTCGAAGACGGCAATATGACCTTCGGGTTGAGAACGGGTGGACCGATTTCGAACCGGTCCGCCCCCGTTTCGAGGTATCAGACGATACCGCTGTAGTGGTCCAAGAGGGAGGGGGTTCTACTCGATTCCGGTTCCCATTAAGAGAGTGGAGTTATAGACTCTTTAAGGTTCGATCTATGAGCCGTTTTCCATTTCGCACCGAGATTCAATACCAAGGCGACAGGCTTTTTTTAAGGCTCACCAATCTGACCACAAAGGATCTCACAGAATGTTGGGTTGTCATTTCGGGGCAGAGTTTCTTTTTGGGCGAGATCCTCCAGGGATCCAGTCAGCTCCGGGAGTTCCCTCTCTCTTCGGAAAGGCCGTTCTCCACGGATGGCCGGTCCGACAATTCCAACGAGGCAGCTCTGCGGGAGATCCCTTTCGACGACAAGAGGCGCGAGGTTCTTTTTCACTCTTCCTTCTTTCCCGAGGATCAAGGGATGGGTCGTTGGGTCAACGGTACCGTACTCCTTTTTGGTTGGGTCAAGGAGGCCGCTCACCGGGTTTGGGTCGATGATGCGCGGATTTTAGCCTACGACTATACTCTGTTTCGCACGGTCATTCCTCTGCATGAGGAGGAGGAATTATGAGAAAGAACCCGGTCTTTGAAGAGGGAATTCGGATTTATCTCCTAGAGGGGCATGGGTTCGTTGCCTATTTCTATTTCCTCATCATCCTGGCTCCGATCGAGTTCTTGACCCTTTTTCTTCCGTCCTCTGATCCTCATGTCTGGATGGGCCCCGCCAATCTTTTCAAGGTCTCGTCTGTTGCTGCGTTGATTTTGGTCGTTTATTTTGGTTTAAGAATTGCCAATCAGGAGTTTGTCCCATGGAGATTTCTTCCCTTAGAGCGCTGGCTCCATCAGGAGGGGCTCCGCATTTCTGAAATAGCCCTGGGTCAGCTTGCCCTTCTCTGCCTCCAGGCGATGATCTTCGTCCTTCTCGCCTCTCCGCTTTTAATTTGGGCAGGGGTGATTGCTCGGGCCACTGCGGGATCCATCCTATTTACTTTTTTCCTTCTTCTCTTTTATTCGCTGAGCTATGGTGTATGGAGTTTAGTGGCTCTTACTCTATGGGAAAATAGGGTCGAAAGCCGCCAGGCCGTCATGCGCTGCTTCTTTGTCTCTCTATTGTTTCTATCCGCTCTCCTTTATCTCCCGCTGAATCCTATTGCTTTTCTTTTATCCTATCTGGGAAGAGAAGATATGGCCCCGCTGGTCCTTTGGGGGCGGCAGTGGTCAGCCCCGGCTGTCCATTTCCTATTTCACTTTTTACTTTTGGGATCAGCTCTGGTTATTTATTGGTGGGCTCTTAGAAGGGAGAGCTCTCTTTGATCAACGAGGGGAACATTCTGCAGGAGAGCTTTTCGGGGCTTCTCAAATGGGAGAGGGTTAAGAGAAGAGAGAAAATTATTGTTTCAGTCTTTTTCTACTCTCTCCTTGCCTCTCTTATGATTCTTCCTATCAGGGGACTGCTGCCCTCTTGGGTCAGCCCTTTTTCTCTTCCTCTGGTATTTTTTCTGATTCTGGCCCCAGGGTTTTTTCTGCTCCGCCCTTGGGGGAGCAGGGAATCCCTACGAACTCTCTTTCTCTTGGATAAAGCCCTTCACCTGCAGGAACGGGCCATCACGGCATGGGAAATCCTCGGCCGAAAAGAAAAGAAGGTTGCGGAGCTATTGGTCCTTAAGGAGACTGGGGAAAAGCTCAGGGGGTTAGATCCCAGGGCCCTATTGAAGAGAAGCCTCCCTTGGCATGCCCTTTTCACTCCACCCCTCCTTTTTCTTTGGCTGCTGCTCGTTTGGCTCGATATCGGGTTTCATTTTGAGAAGGACGTTGAAGGATCTCAGTCCACTTCCTTAGCCCAGAAACTTAAGGAATTTTCCCACGACCTTCAGGAGAGAGCAGAATCGCAGGGGCTAACCGAGAGCCTCAAAATAGCCCATGCCTTAGAGGAGGTTGCAGAGAAGAGGCTCAGAGGGGAGATGAGTGAAAAGAAGCTGGGCGAGGATCTTGCCGGAGTGGTTAGCGAGATTGGGGATATGGGCCCAGTGGCATCCGAGGATTCCGATATCCATTTTCCGACAGTCCCCAGAGAGGAGCTTTTGGGTTTAAAGGCAGAGCTGGAGACATTAGAACATGCCCTTAGTCTCCATGACTCAGCTAGGCGGGGAGTCAAGCTAGGACCGGAGATTCTCCGGATGCTTAGCAATCTCTCCCTCCTAAGGGAAGAGATTGAGAAAGAGCTCTTGTCGATTGAGAAGCTGGGCAGAAAAGATCTCGATAGATTTCTTAACAAGCTTAAGAAGGGGGTTAATGCAGGGCTCGATCGCCACACCCTCCTAGAGATCAGGGAGTTTCTTGGAGGTCTACTCAAAGGGGGTGAGGGCAATACGGAGCAAGCATTCCGGGAGGCCGGACGGGGTGAAGAGGGCTGGCTATCCGAGGCCGAGAGGGCCAGGGGGAAGGGGAGCCTTGCGGGGGATCAACCAGGGACAAAGGACAAAGTCTTCCAAACTCCTCCTCCCTTCAGTGCGCCCGCCGCAACTTACCTTAAAGGGCTATTGGGGGAAGGCAGGAGCGGCAGTTTGACATTTAGGGGAGAGCCTCGAGCCCGGGAAAGCGAGATCTCGCAGGAAGAGGTAATGACCTCTTACCGGCGACAGGCGGAAGAAGAGCTTGCCTCAGAACAGATCCCGGAAGGGCTCAAGGAGACCATCAAGAACTATTTTCTCTCACTGGGGTTGACCGGAGATAAAAGATAAGCGTTCAGGTATCAGCCTTCAGCAAATACAAGGGCTGACAGCTTAACTGTCGGCTGAACGCTTACAGTAAACGAGGGGAGTGATTATGGAGGCATTAGCAGAGGTCCGAGAAAGAATGGGCAGTTGCCGCCGCTCTTTTGAAGAGGTGAAGGCACAGATGAGCCGGGTCCTTGTGGGTCATGAAGAGTTAATGGAGCAGCTTTTTATAGCCCTGGTTTGCGGGGGTCACTGTCTCCTCGAAGGGGTACCGGGATTGGGCAAGACTCTGATGGTGCGTAGTCTGGGTGAGATTTTGAACCTTACTTTCTCCCGAATTCAATTCACCCCGGATCTCATGCCTGCTGATATCACGGGCACCAATGTCCTTACAGATGACCCACAGGGGAAAAAGGTCTTTGATTTTCAGCGGGGTCCCATCTTTGCCCAAATCGTATTGGCTGATGAGATCAACCGGGCTACCCCTAAGACCCAATCTGCCCTGTTGGAGGCGATGCAAGAGCAAACCGTTACGGTGGGGGGTAAGGCGCATCGCTTGGAGAGTCCTTTTATGGTTCTGGCGACGCAGAATCCCATCGAAATGGAAGGGACCTACCCCCTGCCGGAGGCGCAGATCGACAGATTTTTTTTCAAGCTATTGGTCCGATATCCGAGCCGTGCGGAGCTGGTGCGGATCGCCGATCTGACCACCGGCTCTCCGCCCCCTTCACCCAGGAAGGTTTTGGATGCCGAGGGTGTTCTAAAAATCAGAGAGTGGGTGCGAGAAGTCCCGGTGGCCGAGGTGGTAAAGGACTATGCGGCACGGTTGGTTCTTGCCACCCATCCCCAGGGCGCCCGGAGTGATGGTGGTGTTTCTTTAGCGCAGAGATTCGTTCTCTACGGTTCCAGCCCCAGGGGTGTGCAGAGTTTGATCCTAGCCGCCAAGGCCCGTTCCCTCCTCTCAGCAAGACCCAATGTTTCTTTTGATGACATCCGCGCAGTCGTATTGCACAGTCTCCGCCATCGCATCATTCTCAACCTGGAGGCGGACGCAGAAGGGATAACTACAGAGAAGGTTTTGGAGGAGGTGCTGGAGCAGGTCACGGAGATTCTGTAAGGATCATGGCGGAGAACTTACCAAATTTTTTGCAGCCTGATTTTCTTAAAAAATTGGAGCGGCTCCGATTGGTTGCAAAACGACTCTCTTGGTCTGGAGCCAAGGGGGAACACCCTTCTCCCAAGAAAGGCTTCAGTCTCGAATTCTCCGACTACAGGAAATACCAGCAGGGTGACGATCTCCGCTATGTCGATTGGAATATCTACCGCCGACTGGACAGGCTATTCCTCAAGGTCTTTACGGCTGAAGAGGAGGCAAACGTTTACCTCTTGCTCGATGCGAGCCGCTCCATGGCCGAGGGAAACCCCCCGAAGATCGAATATGCCAAAAGTGTAGCCGCTGCCCTGGGATACATCGGGCTTAAAAACCTCGATAGGGTAGGAGGGGCGACTTTCTCCTCCGATCTGCTTTCCTCCCTCTCCCTGGGGAGGGGGAGGAAGCAGATCCTTACCCTTTTCAACTTCTTAGGGGGTCTCTCCTGTCAGGGAGAAACAGACCTACAGACTTCCGTTAAATCCTTCCTCTCTCTCTTTCCGCGTCCGGGTCTGGTGGTGCTCCTGAGCGACCTTTTTGATCCTCGGGGGTACCGCGCCGGGCTGGAGGAGCTGCTGAGGAAAAAATACCAGCTTTTGGTCATCCACATCTTGGATGAGAGAGAGAGCCACCTCGAGCCCTGGGGAGATGTCTCGCTGTTCGATGTGGAGAGCGAGAAAGAGAGGAGACTTTTTCTGGATGCCGATTTGGTTCGGCGCATCCACAAGGAGATCCAGGACTACTTTGAAGAGATCGAATCATTTTGTAGCAGTCGCCAGGTGGATTATCTCCGGACCACCACTCAGACTCCTTTTGACGACTTTGTCCTTCTCAGCCTGCGTCAAGTCAGGAGTGTAAGATAAACAATGCTTTGGGGTTCTCCGTTTTCCTTTCTCCTCCTCTTAGGCGCCGTTCCCCTCATCCTATTTCTTCACAGCCTCAGGCCCAAGGGGCTCAAAGTCAGAACCACAACCCTCTTTCTCTGGGAACGGGTCCTCAAAGAACGGCCTGTGGGAAAGAGGCTTGGGTGGTTGTTAAAGAAGAACCTCCTTCTTATTCTCCAGATCCTGATCGTCATGATCCTCATTGCGGCATTGGCCGATCCCTCGCTCCTTCACTATGGCGCTCCAGCGGGCGACGCCGTGGTCGTGGTTGATTTGAGCGCGAGCATGAAGGCCAGAGGCCGATCGGGAAGCCGGTTTGATGACGCCCGTAAGGAATTCCTTTCTCTGATCGACTCTATGCCGTCGGATCAGAGGATGATGGTGATTGGGGCGGGTCCCATTCCCCGGGTTTTATCGCCCTTTACAACGGACAAGCGGAGACTCAAGGATTTGGGGCGCACTTTGCGGCCTACGGACGCCCCTGCCCAGGTTAAAGAGGCGATTCTCTTTGCCCATTCGTTTTTGAAGCGGGGAAGCCGTGATCGGGTGGTCGTATTGAGCGACGGCGCCTTCGACGGGGCTGAAGAGCTTCCCTGGGACTCTCCCCATCTCCGTTTGATCAGAGTTGAGGGCAGGAACCAGAATGTCGGGATCATGGGCTTCGAGTTTCGACGTCTTCCGACGCCTTCGAACCACTACGAGATCATGATCAACGTCAAGAACTTCACTCCCCGCCCGGTCCAGACCCCGCTGACCCTGACGATGGGAGAAAGGACCTTGGCACAGCAGAAGCTCGATATCGGACCGCAGGAAAGTCGGGTCCTGACCTACCCCTATCGGGGAGTTTTAAGAGGACGGGCCACAGCCCTTTTGGGGATCGAAGACGATTTTTCGACGGACAACCGGGCCTTTCTAGCGCTGTCCAGATCTTCTCCTACCCGTGTTCTCTATGCGGGCAAGGGTAATCCCTTTTTGGAGAGTCTCTTTCGTTTCCTCCCTAACGTCCAGTTAACATCGGTAGAACGATTGGTCCCGGAAGTTTTTTCCCGACAGCTTAAACAATATGACATTATCATTTTGGATGGGATTCCGTCTCCATCGCTAACCGAAGGAAATTTCATTCTCATCAACACCGTTGCTAAAGGTCTCCCTTTGGAGGTGAGCGGGAAGGTTTTAAACCCCCGGCCCCTTCCTTCGGTTACCAGACATCCTCTAACAGAGGGAGTTCGTCTCGATGATGTCTATATCAAGGAGGCCTTGCGCCTCATTCCGACGGGAGGAGGAGTCACCTTAGTCCGGTCCAAAGAAGGCCCGCTGATCTTCGCGCTCGAGAGGGGTAGGCTTAGGGCCTTAGTCCTTGGCTTTGACCTTCTAGCCTCCGACCTGCCTTTCAGGGTTGCCTTTCCTGTTCTCTTCAGTAATGCCTTGGAATGGCTCCACCCGACAATGGCCGAGTTTCCGGCAGCCAGCGTTCTGGCAGGGAGGTCTTATGCCCTCCACTTACCGGGGACGGATGACGAGGTCGAGGTGACGAACCCCTCAGGCAGGCGGGAGATACTGAGGGTCCTCTCCAACCCTCTGCCCTTTGCTGATACTTATGATGCCGGATTTTACACCTTCAAGACCAAAAGCAGGGAAGGTCAGTTCGCCGTCAATCTGTTCAGCGAGAGCGAATCCCAGATTAGTTCGCGGGTCCGTGAGCAAGGGCTGGCTGGCGTCGAGGGGAGAGATGGAGAGGGGGCGGAAAAAGGATTGTCCCTCTGGCCTTTTCTGCTCATGGTTGTTTTTAGCCTGCTTCTGGTGGAAGGGTTTTTTGTTTTTCGCAGTGGGGGGTCTTTTTATCCCTTGGCTTTTCGCCTCCTGGCCCTGGCGGCAGTTGTCATCGCCATAGTCAATCCTAGGGTTTTTAAGGCCACCGACGCCTTGGATGTGGTTCTCGCAGTGGATTTTTCCCGTAGCGTGGGACAGGAGGGTAAGGACAAGGCCCTTCACATCCTTGAGGAGGCTCGCCGTATCCAGAAACCTGAGACGCGAACTGGGCTTCTTTTTTTCGGGCGACGACCTGAATGGGAGTTTTTCCCGCGCAGCGATTTGAGCCTGGCCGATTTTTCTCCTGAAGTTGGACGGGAAGAGACGGACGTTCAAGCGGCGCTTCAGGCGGCCCTAGCCCAGATGGGTGAGAAACGTCAGGGAAGAATCCTGCTTATTTCCGACGGCAATGAGAATCGTGGGGAGGCGTCTCGGGTCGTGCCTTTGCTCCGTTCTCATAGTGTCCCGGTTTGGGTCCTCCGCCTGAATCTCTCTCAAGGCAAAAACGAGATCTATCTGAGCGACCTAGTCTTGCCTCGTCAGGTGGACAGCGCGGAGAGCTTTGAGGTGAGGGGAGCTATCGAAAGCCTTTTTGGGGCCTCTGCTAGGGTAAAGCTCCTGCGGGACGGCGTCATCCAGAGGGAACAGGAAATAACCTTAAAGACTGGGACTAACTGGGTCAGCTTCAGGGAAAGCTTGAGAGATAGGGGGAGCCATACTTTTGAGCTCTTAGTCGAATCTGCCGAGGACACCCTTCCCGAGAACAATCTCCTGCAAGGAGTTGTCGAGGTCAAAGGTCCCCCAAGAGTCCTTTACCTTCACTCTCAAGGAGACAGCCAACGTTTCATCTCCCGTGTCCTGACAGTTCAGGGATACTCAGTGGTTGAATCCCCTCCGGAAAAGATCTCTCTTTCCCTGCCTGAGATATCGGCTTTTGATCTCTTGGTTCTTGATAACGTTCCTGCCTATCGTCTCTCTCAGGCGAAGATGGAGGTCATCGAAAAGTATGTCAGGGATCTAGGAGGCGGTTTGATAGTGATCGGCGGATCCCAGAGCTACGGAGCAGGAGGGTACTACAGGACCCCGTTAGAACGGGTCCTTCCGGTGGAGATGAGGCCCCCTTCCCGCCTGGATCTTCCACATGTGGCGCTCCTCTTTGTCCTGGACAAGTCAGGGAGCATGGGAGAAGGGCCACAGGGGGCGACCAAGCTGGACTTAGCCAAGGCGGCGGCCATGGCAGCCGCGGATCTCCTTAACCCTTCCGACCAAGTGGGGGTTCTTGCCTTTGATGCGGAGTGGGATTGGGTCCTTCCCTTTCATCGAGTAGGAAAGGGGGGGTGGGTCCCTGAGCGTCTCTTCTCTCTTCAATCCGATGGCGGCACCGATCTCTACAAGGCCATGATCGAGGCCTACCGTTCTTTTTCTGCCAAGGAGGCAGCGATCAAGCACGTCTTGGTTCTTTCGGATGGATTGACGGACAAGGGGGATTTTCACTCTCTGGTGGAAGAAATGACAGCTGAAGGGATCAC
>JAPUHZ010000235.1 GCA_027297485.1 Deltaproteobacteria bacterium | reverse complement strand
TACGAGGACCGTATAACCCTTCTAATCGGTCATAAGCAGGGCAGCCCTGGCTATGTAACAGCCGACACTGGCAGCGCCGCTGGCTTCCAGTCGGCGGGCTGCTTCATCACCTGCCACGACAGCATGCGGGAAATGCGCTATGACGCTGCCAAGAACAAAAAGGGTGTGAGGGAAGTCTTCCCCAAGCATAGCGACATCCGCAAGTACATCCTTATCACCCGAAATGCCGCTCAGAAGGGTGATCCGAAAGCCCTCAAGGGCGTGACTGAGGCCGAGGGTCGCTGGGCGAACCTCAAGAGCAAGGACAAACTCGCTGCCATGCGCAAGAAAGGGCAGTTCCTCGACATGTGGATGTGGCGTGGCGCGCGCTCGGGGCCGGTTGGCTACGTCGACGACATTTGGGTCTTCGACTACCGCAACAGCGACAAAGGCAAAAGCCCTTGGCGTCGCCAGCGACCGAAGAACTTGAATGCCAAACCCCCTAAGGGGTTCATGTTCAACCCCGAGGTCGTCGACTCTAGCCGTTTGGGTGGTGGTAAATATGCTATCATGGGTGGAAACAACCCCGTTGAGGTGTTGAAACGACAGGAAACGATATCTTTCATCACTAGTCTCGGGAAGCGTGCAGTAAAATATGACCCCAAGCTCTACAAGCCTAAGGAGGGGGATCTCCTCTTCCAGCGCGTGCTCCGCCCACCGACGCTGAGCCGTGGGGACATTCAAGCCTACGGGACCTTTTACAAGAAAGCGGGCGAGAAGATGGGGACCTGGACCCTTATCCTGAGACGCAAACTCGACACGGGACACCCCGAGGACGACATCATCCTTAAGGATGGGGAGGTCTATCCGATTGCCTTCGCCGTTTTCGATGACCACGTCTCGAACCGGCGCCACCAGGTTTCCTTCGAGCACACCCTGGGCTTGGGAGTAAAGGCGGACATCGTGGCGAGGAAAGTGAGGTAGCTCTTAGATCGATTTTCTTGAGATCCCTTTCCTCATTGTCCGACTTCATATTGCCCTCCAATCTGCCTGGTTTGTTTTCGCGGCGAAATTCTTAGGCCTGCAACAGGACACCCGTGCTTTTCTTAGATTTAGGAAAAAGCCATCAAGCTTTCCCTCCTCCTGATTTTGTTCGTTTCTCAGTGCTTTTTCTTCTCGGTTGAGGAAACCCGCAAAATTCATTGTTTTCATTAGCAAATTTCTTTCCTGTTTATCCGACCATTAACTCTTCGCTCCAGGACTATTAAGATCTTATTCTTCCGATGCTGGCATAAGGCTTGCTAATAAGAACTGCGTGTTCATGAAAGCCCCCAAATAAATCCTGGGAGTCGTCTATGAAAAAATTAAAGGTTCAAAAGAACGCTGATTAGCGGCAGACTTTTCTTAGGGTTTCTTGAATCTCTGCCTCAGTGACCCCATTGGTGGCAGCGCGAGCTTCTATGACACGAAAGTGAAGCTGGTGAGGGTTTAAAGCCTTCACGCGGTCAGGCCTCTCCACCGCGGAAGGAAGAAAAAAAGAGAGAGTGCAAAGCCAGATTACAGAAAAGGAGGAAAACACGATGCGTCGGATAATCATTCACAGGACTGCTAATGGGTTGTTCTTTCTCGTTCTTGCAGCGGCGGCGCTTTTGGGACTCTCACTCTCGACGGGTGTGAGCCTGGGTCAGGCGGACGTGAGCACCACCCATACGATCTTCGTTAATGCCGTGGAGGTGAAGGGCGTGACGACGGCCGATAAGCTCGCTCCGCCTGCCGTCAACCCAAAGGATCTCTCTAAGGGCTATGGCTTCAAGGTACCTGGCGATCTCCACAGGAAAACACCCAAGAAGTGGCAGGTTGCGAGCTACATGTTCGCCCCGAGCTTCGTGACAGTGCACCAGGGCGATACGGTAAAACTCACTGTGTTCATCGTCAATGGTGATGAGCACGAGGAGTGGATCACCGATCCTGATGGCCAGAGAGTCGTTGCTCCAAGGAAGTGGAATCGAGGGCGAGAGTACCATGTCCAATTCGCTGCGGAGAAAACCGGCTCTTACCAGCTTGTTTGCTCGGAGCACGCCCCATCAATGATCGCAACATTCTTAGTTTTGCCGAAGTAATGGGAAGAAGGTGGGCTTCTCCTCGACGGACCAACAGGATTATAAGTGACGACCATGAACCAGATACACCGGGAAAAAGGAGCTGCAAACAAACATGGACTTGCCCGCATGGTCTATCCCGACAAGCCCCTTCTTATCTATTGGGAATTAACCCGGGCCTGTGACCTTGCCTGCCGCCATTGCCGGGCGGAGGCAATGGCTCAGCGCGATCCTAGAGAGTTATGTACTTCGGAGGCCAAGGAGCTGCTTGAAAAGTTGCGAGGGTTTGGGGGCCGTGGTCCTCATCTGGTGCTTACTGGCGGTGATCCTTTAAAGCGGCCAGATTTTTTTGATCTTTTGGAATACGGACAGAGACTGGGCCTACACGTGTCGGTCGCACCCAGCGGAACGCAGGCCCTTTCGCAAGAGGTCTTCCGCCGCTTCAAGGCCTGCGATGTGGAGAGCATAGGGCTAAGCCTGGATGGTTCAACTGCGGAGAGGCATGATAGCTTTCGCGGTGTTCCAGGATGTTTTGTCCGGACCATCGAAGCGGCCAATTTCGCCCATGCTGAAGGGCTCGCCCTTCAGGTCAATACCCTGGTCACAGCGGAGACAGAGGCAGATATCCCTGACATTTATAAGCTGGTGAGCAGGCTCAACCTTATGCGGTGGAGCCTCTTTTACCTGATTGGGGTGGGTCGGGGCGGCGCGTTAAGAGAAGTTAGCCCTGAACAGTGTGAAGCCCTGCATCACTGGCTCTACAGTATTTCAAAGGACGCTCCCTTTGTTGTTGCGACGACTGAGGCGCCGCATTTTCGCCGTGTAACTCTGGCGGGCATGCGATCCGCAGGAATACCACTGGCCAGGATCCGGGAGACGCGTGCCGGGAGGGGCTTTGGCATACGCGACGGGAACGGCATCATGTTCATTTCATATACGGGGGATGTCTGTCCGTCCGGCTTTCTCCCTCTGGTGGCGGGCAATGTGCGAACTGCCGACGTTGTAAAGATCTATCGACATTCAGAGGTCTTCCAGAAGATTCGCCAGACTGTCAGATTCAAAGGCAAGTGTGGAATCTGTGAGTTCAGAGAGATCTGCGGCGGCTCGCGAGCGCGGGCCTATGCAACGACCGGTGACTTCCTGGAAACTGATCCCCTATGCGCCTATGAGCCAAACAGATTCGAAGCGGCATGGACATGAAGAGCAGAGGTTGCCCTGGAAAGGGTCACAAGGAGATGGGAATTTTATGATAGAGCTTTCGGGTGCAGATGGGCACCATCAGAGACACGGTGCGGCTTAAATCCATTTTAGAGCTGCTTGTTGAGACGCTTAATCAGTTGTGTAAGGTTGGGTCTATCTCCACTGCAATCGATGAGAATGTGAGGGAGGCAGTAGAGTGATCGGATCAGGAAGTTACCAGGTGGCTGCTCTTTATTCGTCAACGCGATCTCATCTCAACGGGATCAAGAAGGACCAAAAAACCTAGTATCCCGACATTACAGAATAATAGCGGGCCTAGAGCGGGTGGGCCTCGCAACAGTCGCTCCTTCACGATCAGGCTGCCCTGAACCAGCTC
>JAPUHZ010000234.1 GCA_027297485.1 Deltaproteobacteria bacterium | reverse complement strand
TAACAATCTTATCAATCTCTTCTAACTCACTCGTTGTCCCGGGTCGGACGAGGCCAACTGACGGCTCTCTCATCTGAATACTGCAAAAAGAAGCCAAAGTGAAGAAGCAAAACGCAAAGCGCATGGCGCTAAGCGCAGGGCGAGAAAGACAGTAAGCAGTGGGCAGTCGGCAGCAAATGCGAGACCCCTGACTACAGGACTACGGAAAAACAAAAGATACTTAACCGCAGATTTACGCAGATTGTCGCCGATTAGGACCCGGCCGTAAATTAGTTAAAGAGGTCTGGAAAATAACAAGGTGAGAGGGTAGTATGCTTCTACGAAACAGAAAGAAAAAGGAGGATACCCATGGCAAACGAGGCTACAGAGATAAATGAGGCTGACGAGGTACAGATGTTTGATGTTTTGGACGCTCTGGAAGGACGCGACCACCTGCCGGGTCGGGCTGACAAGGCGAGATCCCCGAACAGTTTTGTCGCTGTTTTTAAGACTCCTCCCCGAGGAGGAGAACCGAGCGTCCATCACCACCCCGACTCAGATCAGATCCTGTTTGTGTTGAAAGGGGACATGAGCGTGCAGGGATTATCGGGTAAGTTTACCGTGAAACCGAACCACGGCGTTTTAATCCCGGCTGGTGTTCACTATGGCTTTACCAACGAGACGAAAGAGGATCTCGTCTTCCTATCCATGAGGACGGAGTCAACAGGCGGTCGGAGGGTAGCGTATGTGAAAAATGAGCCATCAAATGTCCATGTTAAGATCCCTGCCGGGGACATCGGCGGTACAGGGATCAAAAGAAGCCTTTACGTCTATGCATTGAATCGCTGCACTATTGGAATATCTCCTGTGTTAATGGAAGAGTGGAATCAAGGTTCGCTATTGAGAATGAACTGCGATTATGAAGTGAGCGGGAACCATATCATTGCCAACCTGCCCAAGAGGCTGGTTCAATGGTATATGATCGACAGACTCTCAGAGTCTGATTATGAGCTCATTCCAGAGGCTGACAAGAACAGAGTCCGTCTCGACCTTAGACCACTGATTAGCAGGTTGGCAGTCAGACCCTGAAAAAATTCCGGCGTCGAATACTATCTCTTGATGCGCACCGGGTCGATTCTTTTGCGTCCCCTTTTCTCCGGTATTCGCTCCCCCGGAGGTGGACACCCAATGTTCACGAGAGGCGATGATTGTGTTATGGATAGCCTCACACTCGTCGCTATGGTTGCAAGGAAGGAACAGGAATGCGCGACGGTTTTAAGATTTTTGATTCGGACACGCACCTCAGTCCGCACGCCGAAACCCTGGAGCCCTACTTCGATGCCGCCATGCGCAAGCGGTTGCCCGAGTGGGAGAGCTGCAAGGTTCCCTTTCGCGTCGGCTGGGCCGGCGAGATTCTCAAACCGCCGTACCGCCACCGTTACCAGTTCAAGAAAAGAGCCGGCTGGCGTGAGGGCATGCGTATTTTAGGGGAAGCGGGTCCCAGGGAGCATATCGAGCCTCATTTCCCGAAGTTCATGGGAAGCCGCTTTCCGACGCCCGGTGCGGCTGATGACGACGTCGAAGCTCGCATTCGGGATATGGACGAGGAGGGAGTGGACGTCCAGCTCATGCTTCCCGGACTACCCCCGGCCACGGACGACGTCGAGGTTGAGATCGGTTTTATCCGGGCCAACCATCGCTTTACCCATGACTTCTGCAGCAAGCACCCACACCGCCTGAAGTCTCTCATTGTGGTGAGCAGCAGAGCCATCGAGGCATCGGTGCAAGAAATCAAAGCATGGTCGCGTGCGCCATGGGCCGCCGGCATTCAACCCAACTTGGCTGAAGGCGTTCCCATCGACCACCCGGACCTGGCGCCGATCTGGGCCGCCGCCAACGACGAAGGGCTCTGTGTGGCGCATCACAGCTTCACCTCCGGCTATCCCGGGTACCGCGATCTCTGGGACAACCCGTTCATCGGCCGGACCGCCTCGCACCCGTGGGGCGCGATGAGAGCAGTGACGGCATTTTTCTGCGCCGGAATCATGGACCGCTTCCCTGACCTTCGCTACTGCATTCTCGAGTCCGGCTTTGGCTGGCTCCCGTTCTGGGCAGCCCGCATGGATGATCAATCCGTCTACATGCCTTACGCCCTGCCAAATAATCTCGCGCACAAGCCCAGCGAATACATGACCAGCGGGCGCTTCTTTGCCAGCGTCGTGATCCACGAAGGCGAGAAGATGGCCCGAATGGTCACCGACTTCCTCGGCGACGGCGTCTTGATGTATTCGTCCGATTACCCCACGCGGAATCCCGGTTTCCCGAGTCCACAAACATGGTGCTGGCGTGGCGATCTCTGGGCGGCGAGGTCATGCGAAAAAAGCTGTGGGACAACGCGACGAGATGCTTCGGAGAGCCCTAGCAGGTTTTCGCTGATACCGGGCAGGGGGCAGCCACTCGCGGACTATGGACCACTGACAACAGGAATAATGTAAGACAACAGGCAGTCAGCAGTTGGCAGCAAACCAGGGACCACGAACTACAGGACTAGGAACGGACAGAGACAGAGATAGGGACAGAGACAGAGCAATAAGAGAGAAAGACAGTATGCAGACGGCAGGTGGCAGAGTGGAGATTCGGAACACAAGAAATTGACAAGACAGGACTAACCCGCATAAGATAACCCCCGCTTTAAGGTCAGTCATCGGACCGAGGCGACAGAGTACGGATTAGATACCGGGACAAGGCATCCAGCCGCTGGTGCTTTTTGTTTTGAGAAGGGCCACAGCTCTACCGCTACGAGCACGGTCACATAATTGTCAACAAAAGACTTGATCCCTTCCTCTTTCTCTCGAATTAAGTAGATTCCTCTTGGAAGTCAGCATGACAAAGAAAATATTCCAGTGGCTGGGCAGAGAATTTGTCGCACTCTCGGGCGAGGGGAAATCAGGAGGCACTGCAACTGATCAAATGCAGGGAATTGTCCACCGCTTCGACGAAGAGTTGCAAAGCGTAGGACTCTCATTGGAGAACACGGTTCGCACCCGGCTCTGGGCCGTAGATCGCGATAGCCGACACCAGGCGAGCAACGTGAGATTCAAGATGCTGTCGGGTAAGGCAAGGGCGTCAAGTACCAGTTTCCTTTCGCAAGACCATTTCGACTCGGACGCGCGGGTCGCCCTGGACCTGATCGCCATGAGGCCTTCACGGCCTGGCCTTGAAAAAAAGATCGTCGAATATGATCCGCCCAAGAGACCTTGTCGCTACGTTATCTACGACTCCTTCGTCTGCTTAACAGGGGAAGAGGCCGAAACGGCTCTTCAACCTCCTGTTCTCGCCGATCAATTGGTGAATATTCTTTCGCTCCTCGGAGCCTCCCTGACTCATGCCGGCGCATCGTGGGATCAAGCTATCAAGGTCTCTTCCTTCCTCCACCGCGCGCATAGCGCAGAGACTCTTAAAGGGCTTTTTGAAAGGAACCTAAAGGGAGCGATTCCTTTCATGGAATGCGTGCCTGTCGATGGCTTTGCTATACAGGAAGGGGTGTCCGGCGGGGGGGAAGGACTGCTCGAGGTAGAGGTTACCGCTAAGATCGATTGATGCCCTGACTGAGACGCCTCGAAGGAGAGACGTTAGGAAAGGGGGCAAGTTTACGTTTTGCGGTTGAGGCTTCACGTTTGGCGTTGGTCTTGGATATTTGGACAGAACGGTCCGGAAGTGAGTGGAGCGATGATTGTTCTGAACTCCATGAAGCATAGCGAGCCAAAGCCACGGAGGTAGGCCCGTGTTACGGGGTGAACCAAATTCCACCTCTGACACCTTCCTGAATTGAGAGGACTTTAAGATCCTCTGTCGCTTGACCCATCAGCGGTTTCAGGTTTTTCATAAAACGAGGACGGTCAGCATGGATTATTGGTTGTTTGGGGTGGCGTTCTTTTTTGCGGGCTTCGCCCTATACCGAAAGCTAGATCGATGGCGGAATACCCCCAAAGCGAGAGTGAGTACGCTGCTCAGGCGCTACCGCGCCTTGGAAAGAACCGGGCTTTCCGAGCAGGATTGCCTTTTGCAACTCTTGGCGACTAGCAAAGATTGGAAGAGGCTCCCGCACCCCTTTCTCGCCGAAATCGTCTCGCGTTTCTCTAC
>JAPUHZ010000233.1 GCA_027297485.1 Deltaproteobacteria bacterium | reverse complement strand
ACGTCAGCCGAAGGTGCGTCTAAGAAACTAAGGAAAAAGTTAAAAGCGGGAGAGGCTGTTCTAGATTTGACTTCTTAGATCGGCCAATCCTTGGGAAGCTGGCGGCGTAACTCTTGGTACTCCGGGCTCTTGCCAAATTTCCACCGCAGACGCTCCAGAGTGTCGAGGAGCTTCTTGAGAGCCATGTTAAGAGAGTTCGAGACCATACCCGTGGTCTCCTCGAAGCCAAGGCCTCAATTGCGGGATCAGCCGCGCATCTTTTGCAAGATAAGACGTTCGCGTTCACTCATCGGCATAGGAATTTCCTCTTAAACTAACTTTCCTCTTGTTACAGTGAAAATCCAACCATTTGAGTGGTCACCAGCTCAGTTATGGTTTCCGGTGCACCTTGCTCGTTAAAAACAACTCGAAAGCGGGCCAGTATACGCCAGGTTTGGTCCCGCCATAGAACCCGCAAAATCAAAAAGACGTTCTCCACCACGGTCCCCGGTGGCTCATTGCATGCGACCGCAAACTCAAGTTGAGCGCACTCGCTCGACAGCAGCTTAGGGATCGGGGCTAGCTCTCGCTCCTTGCCTCGGAACCGGCTGTGCGGCAGACGGCCTGCCAGGATCTGAAGCGGCTCCTGACCCAGGTTTTGAATGCTCCAGGTCACGAGCCATCGGTCTGGCTCAGGCCCGCGCCTTCGGGAAGCCTGCTCAACAATCACCCGCGGTTGAATGGCATATTGTTTTCGCACGAACAATTCAAAAAGCTATCTGATGATCGACTGTCATGTCAATCCAAACTCCACCCTGACCAGCAAAAAAATCCGCACCCGACCACCTGGGAAAAGGTATTGATTTACTTTGCCTTTACTTCTTGGTATCTGTAGATATTTCAATTCCTTGACTAAGAGGAAGGGGTCTTCAAACGATGGCTTACTATCAGGATCTGAGAGAGCAGCTTAAAGCTTTGGATGAAGCTGGGTTGCTAGTCCGGATCGATGAGGCGATCAATAAAGATACCGAGCTGATGCCGCTGGTCCGCTGGCAGTTTCGCGGCCTTCCAGAAGAGCAGAGACGGGCCTTTCTCTTCACTCACGTGACCGATGTAAAGGGGAGAAAATACGATATCCCAGTGGCCGTGGGCTGTCTTGCTGCCTCGCGTCAAGTCTATGCTGTCGGTCTTCAATGTCGGCCGGAGGAGATCGTGGAACGTTGGACAAAGGCGGAGGCTAGCCCTATCCCTCCGGCGATTGTGGAAAGCGGCCCGGTCCATGGAGAGGTTCATATCGGCTCTTCGCTCACGCAAAAAGGTGGGATGGGGGAATTCCCCATCCCGATCTCAACTCCGGGTTTCGACTGCGCCCCTTACACGACGGCATCTCATTGGTTCACCAAGGATCTGGAAACGGGAAAGATCAATATCGGGAACTATCGCGGCCAGGTAAAGAGCCCGACACGCACAGGCGTCTATATCCACTCCAGCAATCACGGCGGCTATCACTGGAAGAAATGTAAAGAGAGGGGTGTCCCATTGCAGGCCGCCCTGGTCATCGGCGCGCCGCCGGCCGTGGCTTATACGGCGCCATCCCGGGTCCCCATTAGTGTGAGCGAGCTTGATGTTGCCGGCGGGATCGCCGGAAGACCGATTGAGGTCGTACGCTGCAAGACTATTGATATGGTGGTTCCTGCTTACGCCGAGATAGTCATCGAGGGAGAGATCTCAACGGAGTATGTCGAGCCTGAGGCCCCTTTCGGGGAGGCCCCTGGTTACATCGGGGAGAGAATGCTCAACCCCTATTTTGAGATAAAGTGCATCTACCATCGGGAGAATCCGATCTTTGCCGCCATTGTGAGCCAATTCCCTCCCAGTGAGTCGAGCAAAATCAAGCAGCTCGCCGCGGAGGGGAATTATCTGCGCTTTCTCAAAAACGATTGCAATATACCCGGGATACTTGAGGTGGCCTTCCATGAGATTGCCGTGCGCCAGATCTGCGTCATTCGTATGAAGAAAACCAACCAGGCTCATGTCTGGCAGGCCCTGCACAGCATGGTGGGTTATCATCCGGCCACAGGGAAGATTGTGGTCGCTGTAGATGAGGATATCAACCCGCACAGCCCAGACTCCCTTTTCTGGGCGCTGGCCTTCCGGATGCAGCCCCACCGCGATATGCTGGTTATCCGTAACCGCACTCCTTCTATGGACCCTTCAGCCGCCCCTCCCGGAAAAAAGCTGGAGGTCTCGATGCATGAGATGGCGGGCTGCTCGGCGCTTCTTATTGACGCCACGCGCAAGTGGGACTACCCGCCGGTGTCGCTGCCCAAGCGCGAGTTTATGGAGCGTGCGCGGCAGTTATGGGAACGTTTAGAGCTTCCTAGGCTCCGTCCTCAGGATCCCTGGTTTGGCTATCATTTAGGAGCGTGGTCAGATGAGGATGAAGAGGAGGCACAGCTTGCGCTTGACGGTGAGCATTATCAGACCGGAGAGAAGGCGATAAAAAAGAGGGCGCCAGTCAAATAGCCTTCACGGAAGACCCAGTAGTGTCCTAATTTGGATCCCTTTTTTCTTGAATACGGCCTTCTGGTCAGTCCTTAACTTACCTACTCCTCCAACAGCCAAAGCCTATCCATCATCCCCGTATAAACCCTTTTTAGGATCAAGGACTGGGAGTCGATATTTCAGGTTGACATGGAAGCCATCGAAGAATATGTTTTGTGGCGCTAGAGGCATTTTGACCGGATTATTGCCAATTAGCAAAAAAGGGTGGCCCGGAGAGTGAGGATTGTCGCTTGAATTCTAAGGGAAAAAAATCTTAACTCAAGAGGTCATATTATGCCTGCAATAGTCTTGGTCATTATTGGTCTCGGTCTTTTTTACTTGGCTTATCGGTACTATTCGAAGTTCTTGGCCGAAAAGATCTATCGGCTCGATCCTAATTTCAAGACGCCGGCCCACGAACTGGAGGACGGGGTGGAGTATGTACCCACCAACAAGCATATTCTCATGGGACACCACTTTGTCTCCATAGCCGGAGCGGCTCCTATCGTGGGACCGGCCATCGCGATGATCTGGGGGTGGGTGCCGGCCTTCCTTTGGGTAGTCATAGGAACCATATTTGGCTCAGGCGCCCATGATTTTGGCAGCATCTGGGTTTCAACCAGACATAAGGGGAGGTCTATTGGTGCTCTCACATCAAGCCTCATAAGCCAACGCACAAGAACACTCTTTCTAATCGTCATCTATTTTCTGGTCTTGATGGTCAATGCTGTCTTTGCTCTAGTTATTGCAGCTCTATTCATCAAGTACCCCACTTCGGTTATTCCCGTCTTTGTCGAGATACCTCTGGCCCTGGGTATCGGCTGGCTCATCTACAAGGACAAGAAGGGGGGGATTCTCCTTCCTTCGATCGCAGCCGTCGTCATCATGTACTTGCTGGTGATCCTGTCAGCATCATATGGCTGGGAGGTCAAAGTCCCCGAGATCAGGACTGCTGTCGTGACTTGGGTTCTTATTCTAGTTGGCTATGGATTTATCTCTACACTCCTTCCCGTTTGGGTCCTATTACAGCCCAGGGATTATATTAACGGGCATCAACTTTATTTCGGGCTTGCCTTTGTCTTCCTGGCAATCATTGTCGGGACTTTCACCGCAGGGGGATTACCGGTTGTAGCCCCGGCGATCCGTCTCAGCCCGCCCGGGGCCCCTCCCATTATTCCGTTCATTTTCATCACTATCGCATGTGGCGCCATTTCCGGCTTTCACTCTGTTGTCTCTTCTGGCACAACCTCGAAGCAACTCGAGAAAGAGACGGATGCGAGACCGGTAGGATATTTAGGATCGCTGGGAGAAGGTAGTCTGGCCCTAGTGACCATTTTGGCGTGTTCGGCCGGCTTTGCCACCGTGGCGGCATGGAACCAACACTATGCTACCTGGGGTGGAGCGAACAGCCTTGGGGCGAAGGTCGACGCCTTTGTGAATGGAATCGGGTACTTCCTTAACCAAGCCTTTGGCATTTCTCCTGTCATTGGAGCCGTCTTTGCAGCTGTGGTAGTGGTAAGCTTTGCCGCTACCACCATGGACACAGGGTTGAGGCTTCAGAAATACGTCACCGCCGAGTTCGGTGATATCCTGAACCTTCCAGTACTAAAGGTCGGTTGGGTGGCCACGCTCATTGCGGCAGGAACAACCGCCTTTCTGGCACTCCATGATGGGGAGGGAAAGGGCGGACTCATCATCTGGCCTCTCTTTGGAACAACGAACCAGTTATTGGCAAGCCTGGCGCTTTTGGTGATCAGCGTCTTCCTTAAGAAACTTAGGAGACCCACTATCTATACGCTCGCCCCCATGGTTTTCCTCCTGCTCATGACGGCCGTGGCCATGCTGATCACGCTCAAAGACTTCTGGGTTGGGAACAAATGGGGGTTATTTATCGTCGGAGCCATTATCTTAGTCAGCGCCTCGTACATGGTCGTCGAGGCCGTCCATATCTTACGCGGACCTCGACCTGCGAAAGAAGTTGAGGCGGGAGCTGGAGGATAGCGACGAGATGGTCCCCAGAGTCATACTCATCCGGGAAAACGCCGAGACGTTGACTTGTAGCAATTGTGCCGGGACCCTTGAAGGGATAGATGCTTTTGGCTTTCGCCAGGTCCCGGATTATGCCCCGATCAGGAACGTCATGAATCGGGTGGGAGAGCTTTACTTAGCCTTGCGCCAGGAGTATGGGGGTAAGGTGCAGATAGATGTCGTAGACCCCCGAAACCAGCTCTATCTCATTCCCGCGCTGATACGGGACTATCGTAGATACCGCCTTGCTCTTGGGGCTTTTCTAAAGACCCTTTTTCTTGGTATAAGCCCCTTATCTGTCATCGTCAATGGGAGGGCCAAGCACATGGGCAAACTCCCTTCTCCGAATGTCCTAGTCGAAGAGGTAGGCAGTTGCTAAAAGACTCCCAATTCCGCAATCATGAGAGCGAAAGACCTTGAGTGGTCTGACCAAACCTTATCGCCGTTAGCTCTAGAAATGAGGTAATTTAGCTATGACCGGAACCATTAAAAAGATCATCAGAGAGAAGGGTTACGGGTTCATCGTCCCCGATGACGGCAGTGACGATGTTTTCTTTCACCGCGGGAGTTTGGCCCCACGGGTCCAGTTTGAGGACTGCAATGAGGGAGACTCGGTGCAATTTCAAACCCGGCGCGGTGAGAAGGGGCCTATGGCCTTCGATTTGGCGCTACGATAGACTAAGCTGAGCCCTCAGCCTGAAAAGGGAGATTCGATGGACAAATCGGATTCCATTTCACTCAACCGGCTACTCTTTGACCTCGGTTCCCGTCTGGGCTCCTTAGAAGGATACCTTTATAGTGAGGAGAGGGTGGAGAAGAGTTATCTGCAGGGATGGCTGCAAAATATTGACCGGGAGTTTGGAGATCTTCCCACTGGGGTGATGAGTGAGATCAAGCCGGATTATTTAGAACTGTTGAAGAAGGTCCATGCGCTGCTCCGTAGGGTTTACGGCGATAAAGATACGGACACGCTTCAAGTGGAGGAAATAATTGCCGGCCTAAAAGAGAGGAACCCATAAAGAGGGTTGTCATTGGAATAATCAACGAGGGGATCTCCGGTGGAAGCAATGCCGAGATCGGACTTAAACTGGAAGATATTATCGACCAGAGCCTCAACTGGTGGCAGAGTCAACTTGGAGATCGAGACCCCATCAGGCCGGCAGGTTGAGTCGATAGAGGTCAAAAAAATCCCGCCGGCAAAGGGCTACCCCCTCGTAGTTATCCTCCAGCCCTCTCTTGTCATCTCAGTAAGGGGGAGTTGATTTGAACCACCTCAATGAGCCCTTATTTCTGGTGACCCGCCAGATGTAAGAGTTGATCCAGTTTTTCTTTCAGTCCCTTCAAGGTAATGGGTTTGCTCAGAAAAGCGTCGCAACCAGCGTCGAGGCAACTCTGAACATCCTCCCTTTGGAAGAGAACTGTTACAGCCAGGATAGGGAGATCTTTCATCTTTAAATCCCTGCGCACCCTCTGAGCCATTTCTGCCCCATCCATTCCTCCCGGCATCACGATATCCACGATGACGAGGTCCGGTTTTTCCTTTTCCGTCTGCTTCAGTCCCTCAAAACCGTTGGTTGCTTCCACTACCTCGTAGCCCAAATGTTTAAGCTGCTGTCTGAGGATTTCCCGATTATCGTTATCGTCTTCAACAACCAGAACCTTAAACATGCCATCCTTTCCATACCTCCCATTTATTTTCTTGTCAATTGTCAGTAGGCCTTTAAATCCCTTGCTGTACGTTTTATCTTGGCCTAAGATGAAGTATCTCTTGGGGGGATTAACATGGACACTACCAAGCGCCAAAAAAACGATCCGGATACCATAAGAAATTACACAGCCCGGTTTGTCAATGCCCCCACCTTGGCAGATCTCAAAAAAGACTTTATCGCCGCCATGAGAATTATCAACCACCAGGGATTGAGCGATGCCTTTGCCCATCTTAGTGCTCGGGTCAACGACGGCACGAGGATGCTCTTTATGCCACGTAAGAGCCCGATCCTGATGAGCGCAAAGGAGCTTTTTCGTGGTTGATTTTGAGAAGGTCGTCTCCCAGTCCACAGTCCATCAGGCCATTTACAAAGCCCGGCAAGAGATCGGGGCTGTGATCCATTTCCATTCCCCCTACGTGATCCTCCTGATCATCGTGGGTCAGACAATCCGCCCCATGCACAACTACAGCGCCATATTTTATGAAGGGGTGCCTCTCTTTGAGGCGACCGGACAGGTGGAGACTCCAGAGCGGGCAGGCAAGATCGCTCAGCTCCTGGGTCCGGCCAAGGTCATCCTCCTGCGCGGCCATGGAGCGGTTGTTGTGGGGCGAAGCATCCCTGAGGTCTGCATTCTCTCCCTCTACCTCGAAGAGTCAGCACGCCTACAAGTGGAGGCGATGAAATTGGGGGATCCGCAATATTTGAGCCAGGAGGAGGCGGAGAGGATTTCCCACAGAACCTTCAAGCCGGAATCCACACTCCGGGCCTGGGAACACTTTAAAAGAAAAGCTGGGGCATGACTCTTTCATCCAGCTTTCTTTTCGCGTTAGGGTATTAGAGAAAAAAACGTGTCTACCAACCGACTCATTCATGAAACCAGTCCCTACCTCCTGCAACACGCGCACAACCCTGTTGAGTGGTATCCCTGGGGGAAAGAAGTCTTTCAGAAGGCCAAGCGGGAGAATAAGCCCGTTCTTCTCAGTATCGGCTATTCTGCCTGCCACTGGTGCCATGTCATGGAAAAGGAGTCGTTTGAAAACGATGAGATTGCCAGCTTGATGAACGAGTATTTTGTCAATATCAAGGTAGATCGGGAGGAGCGGCCGGACCTCGATGAGATCTATATGAATGCTGTCCAGATGCTCACCGGAGGGGGGGGCTGGCCCATGACGGTCTTTCTTACCCCGGAGGGAAAGCCTTTCTATGGTGGCACTTACTTTCCGCCCGAAGATCGTTACGGGGTCCCCGGTTTCCCAAAGATCCTTAAGACAGTCTCCCAGGCCTATCGGGAAAGACCGCAAGAGGTGGAGAAAAGCGTCGAGCAGATCCATGGCGCTCTAAATCGCCTCACCCATTTTCAGGAGAGTCAGCGTCCCTTTTCCCGAGATGCTGTTGCCCAAAGCGCGGAACAGCTCTCCCAGGCTTATGATCCTGACTATGGTGGCCTAGGCCGGGCACCCAAGTTCCCTAATGCGGGTGTCTTGGAACTCTTTCTCCGTCACTACCATAGAACTAAGGACCGCCGCTTCCTGGAAATGGTGACGCACACTCTGACCAAGATGGCCGAGGGGGGAATCTATGACCACCTGGGGGGCGGGTTTCATCGTTACTCGGTCGATGCGAAATGGCTGGTACCTCATTTTGAGAAGATGCTCTATGACAATGCCCAGCTCACCCGTCTCTATGCTCAAGTTTTTTGCCTTACTCAGGATCCCTTCTTTAAACGTGTTGTCGAGGAGACTCTGGACTACCTGCTGCGCGAGATGTTCCAGCCTGAAGGGGGTTTTTATTCTACCCAGGACGCCGACAGTGAAGGCGCAGAGGGAAGGTCTTTCATCTGGACCCGTGAAGAAATCATGGGGATCTTGGGTGAGGAGGTCGGTGAGATCTTCTGCCGCATCTATGATGTCAGTGACTTTGGTAATTTTGAAGGTAGGAGCATCCTCCATCCTATTTTGACATGGGATCAGTCAGTCAAGTTTTTTAAGAAGGAGATAAAAGAGATCGAGGGCATGATGGCGGATGCCAGGGAAAAGCTCTTTCAGGAACGAGAGAAAAGGGTGAAGCCTTTCCGTGATGAAAAGATTTTGACCTCATGGAATGGACTTATGCTCTCCGGTTTGGCAGAGGCTATCAAGGCTTCATCTAACCCGCGCTATTTCCATGCGGCCGCAAGGACCGTAGACTTTATCTTCACACAAATGGTCCAGGAGGGTTTTCTCCTCCATACTTACAAAGCGGGCCAGGCAAAGCTCCATGGCTATCTCGACGACTATGCCTTTTTTGTTGCGGGCCTTTTAGATCTCTATGAGGCGACTTTGGAGCGTTCCACTTTAGAGCGGGCCATGCAGCTTGCGGAGACAATGATTCGTGAGTTCTGGGACGATATCGATGGCGCCTTTTTCTATACCGGCAAATCCCACGAACAGCTCATCAGCCGGACCAAGCCGGCCTTTGATAGCTCCATTCCATCGGGAAACTCCGTGGCGACCCAGGTTCTGCTCAGGCTCTATCACTACACCGGAAGGGAAGATTATCTCAAAAAGGCGGAAAAAGTCTTGCGCCTTTACTACGATGCGGTGGAGAAGCAGCCTTTTGGCTTCGCCCAGATGCTCTCGGCGTTGGATTTTTATCTGGAAAAACCTAAAGAGATTGTCCTGATTGGAGAAAAAAGGGGTCAGGACACGCAGGAATTGCTGAGCAAGATCCATTCTCTTTATCTGCCCAATAAAACCTTGCACGTTCTCGAGCCTGGAGAGCCATTGGAAAAGATCTCTCCGCTTCTGCAAGGAAAAACCCAGCTCAACGAAAAGCCCACCGCCTATGTCTGCCACAACTTCACCTGTTCTCCTCCTGTCACAGAGTGGGAGGACCTAAAGAAGTTGTTGGAGGCATAAATAGGAGGCACTAAGGTCGATATTAAAAAAGGCCCATCTGCCCTCAGCCTGCCTGAGCCACCCACTGGGGAAAAGTGCTTGAAGGTCAGTATGATCTTGCATTGGCGGAGAAAAAAGCCGGTAAAATCAAAGTGAGTAGAATCACTTCCAGTCATTCTGTCCTTCAGTAGCGGAGCGGACAAAGCGAAACGGGCGGGGGACGGCAGGTCTCGGTGAGTGAGGCCCGGCCCGGGTTATCTATCTGTGGCTCGGCTGTTTTGGACGCAGAGGGCCAGCGGTAGCACAAACCCTAGACCTCCACCCGGTGACGGTCTACGAGACGGCCCGTCGAGGGTCTGAAAACAGTGGAACGGTGCTACGGACGTCTCTCGGGCTCAGATCACAACAAGACTAACCTCCCTTTCCCGCCATCACTTGGATGATGCGTTCCAAATCGGCCGCGGAATAGTATTCGATCTCTATCTTGCCTCTACCCGACTTCACCCGGTGTACAAACCGCACTTTCGTCCCTAAGGAGCGCTGCAGTCCTTCTACAAGAGAGCGCAGGTCCGGGTCAGAGACTGTGTCTTTCCTCCTTCGCCTGCCCAACTTAAGACGCCTAACCAGCCTCTCGGTTTGCCGAGTCGATAGCCCTTTAGCCATCACTTCGCGGGCCGCAGCAAGAACTAACGCCTCGGCCTCTAAGCCCAGCAAGGCCCTGGCCTGGCCCACCGGGAGCTTACCCCGAGCCAGCTCCTGCTGCACCTCTTTGGGAAGTAGAAGCAGGCGCATAGAGTTAGCGACCGCTGGGCGACTCTTACCTACCTTGTCGCCAATCTCTTCCTGGCTCCAGTCGAACATCTCCTGGAGACGGCGGTAGGCACTCGCTTCTTCTATGGGATTGAGATCCTCCCGCTGGAGGTTCTCGATCAAAGCCAATTGCAGCAACTCGTTATCGCTCGCCTCTCTGACAACAACCGGAACCTCTCTTAATCCCGCTTTTATGGCTGCGCGCAAGCGCCTCTCCCCGGCGATCAGTTCGTATCCATCTCCGCTATGGCGCACCAAGAGAGGTTGGATGATCCCGTTGTTGCGAACGGAGGCTGCAAGCTCGTCTATCTTCGCCTCATCGAATGAGAGGCGAGGTTGAAAAGGATTCGGGGCAATTCGATCTACCCCCACTTGGAGGTTGGGTGAGTCCCTTGTCGTGTCAATGTCGGAGATGAGGGCACCCAGCCCTCTACCCAGTCCCTTTTTCTGCACGGCGATTTACCTCCCCGTTACGAATTAGCTCTTTGGCCAACTCCAAATAGTTCTGTGCCCCGGTGGAGTAGGCATCATACAGAAGAGCTGGTTTGCCATAGCTCGGACTCTCGCTAAGGCGCACGTTACGATGGATTACGGTACGAAAGAGGCGGTCGGGAAAGTGAGAACGTATCTCTTCAGCAACTTGGTGGGAGAGTCGGTTCCGGCTGTCAAACATAGTCAACAAAATCCCCTCCAAAAAAAGGGTCGGATTGAGCCTTTTTTGAACGAGCTTTAAGGTTTCCAGGAGAGAGCTCAGCCCCTCAAGGGCGTAATACTCGCTTTGAAGAGGAACGAGCAGAGAGTCCGCAGCGGTAAGGGCATTCAAGGTAAGAAGTCCTAAAGATGGCGGACAATCAAGTAAAACGTAATCAAACTCCTGTTGAAATGACTGGAGTGCCTCTTTAAGCCGCCACTCTCTCCTCTCCATATTCACAAGCTCAATCTCTGCGCCGATCAGATCTTTGGTGGCCGGAACAACTGCGAGATAATGAAGCTCGCTGTTACAGAGAACCTCCTTAAGCGACCTAGCACCTATGAGCACATCGTAAAGACTGCGCTCTAATTTGGCTCGATTAATACCTAGCCCTGTCGTGCTATTTCCCTGGGGATCAACATCTACTAGGAGTGTTTTCTTTCCGACAACTGCTAGAGAAGCGCCTAAATTAACTGCCGTTGTGGTCTTTCCTACCCCTCCTTTTTGATTGGCAATAACTATAACCCTGACCACATATTATCCTTTAAAATCAATAACTTATACAGGTAATACCCTATCAGTATCTATTACCACAGGAGGACTAAAAAGGGAAGAAAAAAATTGTTTCACGTGAAACTACAAAAAATAGGCACGGGCAGCCATATCTGGGTTATTACGATAAGCGGCATGTCGCTAAACATAGCCCTAAAAAAGTCCTGGGCTTTTTAGGCAATTTTTCGCCTTTTTACGTAGACCGACAAGAGAGAAATTGCCGCTGGGGTAATGCCGGAAATCCTTGAGGCCTGACCAAGAGAGCGTGGGCGCACTCGGGTGAGTTTCTCGCGGACCTCTTGTGAGAGACCTCTGATTATTGAATAATCCATATCCTCAGGAAGACGGACCCGCTCCATCTTTCGGGATCTTTCAACCCCTTCAATCTGACGTTTTACGTACCCTGCATACTTAATTTCGACTTCTGCCTGTAGGCCCACAGCTAGGTGATCTTTGGCCAGTTCAGGAGCAAAACAAGCCAGGTGGGAAAAAGATATCTCTGGACGGCGGAGCAGTTGAGCAAGAGAGGCTTGGCTACGAAGAGGACTCGATCCTAAGGATTCAAGCTTATAGTTTATCTCAGTCGTTGGACTTACTCGGCTATTTTCAAGCATTTTCACCACCTCAGTTATCCTTCTCTTTTTTTCTTGGGTCCGTTGATAAGACACTGGCGTAGCAAGGCCGATTCTGTAGCCTATTTCTGTGAGGCGCAAGTCGGCATTATCCTCACGCAAAAGAAGGCGGTATTCAGCCCGCGAGGTAAACATCCGGTAAGGCTCACCGTCCGTCCCCTTGGTCACTAAATCATCAATGAGAACAGCTATATATGCCTGATCTCGGGCTAAAATGAGCGCCTCCTCTCCCCGCAAGCTAAGGACCGCGTTAATCCCTCCGATAATTCCCTGTGCTGCTGCCTCCTCATAGCCTGTGGTCCCGTTGATCTGCCCGGCATGGTAAAGCCCTTTAATTAACTTCGTTTCAAGAGAGGGATAAAGCTGTGTTGCCTCCACATAGTCATATTCGATCGCATAGCCTGGTCTCATGATCTCAGCTTGTTCCAGTCCTTCAATAGAACGAACCATCTCAACCTGGATATCCAGGGGGAGGCTAGTAGACAATCCGTTGGGATAGACCTCAACAGTATCGCAGCCTTCGGGCTCGAGGAATATTTGATGCCTTTCCCTGTCAGCAAAACGGACAACCTTATCCTCAACAGAAGGACAATAACGGGGTCCCCGGCTCTTGATGTTCCCTGAGTAGATGGGCGAGCGGTGCAAGGCTGAACGAATGACCTCATGTGTCCGGCTATTCGTATAAGTAATGTGGCAAGGAATCTGTTTTTGGGTGATCCTCTCGGTTGAGAAAGAAAAGGGAATTGGGGGCTCATCTCCATATTGAACCTGCAACCGAGAATAGTCGATGGTCCGCCCGTCTAGACGGGGGCAAGTACCGGTCTTAAGCCGGCCAATCCTAAAGCCCAATTCTCTAAGGGAGTTGCTTAGCCCCTGTGCGGCAAATTCTCCTGCCCTTCCGGCAGAATAATTCTTGTCTCCTACATGAATGAGCCCCTTAAGAAAAGTACCTGTGGTCAGGATTACCCTGCGGCCGTAAAACAATTCTCCTATCTGGCTTTCCACACCTTTAACCTCTTCTCCCTCGACCAAAAGGCGCTCCACACTCCCTTGCCGTAGAATAAGGTTAGGGCAATTCTCGAGAACCCGCTTCATCCTCTGGCGGTATAATGCCTTATCCGCCTGAGCACGGGAGGCTCGTACTGCAGGTCCTTTCTTGGTATTCAGTATGCGGAACTGGATTCCGGTTTCATCAATGGCATGCCCCATCTCTCCACCTAGGGCATCAATCTCCTTTACTAGATGACCCTTGCCAATCCCCCCAATAGCTGGATTGCAGGACATTTGCCCGACATGATCCAAGTTCAAAGTTAGCATTAGGGTCTTGCACCCCATGCGAGCTGTCGCCAAAGCAGCTTCAATACCAGCATGGCCAGCACCAACAACTATGATATCGTAAATTACCTCTTTACTCATGACTGTTTCACGTGAAACAAACGCGCTTTCTTTTTTTGGTCTCTTGTTTTGATACAATCACTGATAATAAATTATTCTCTTCTATCCTATTATTTTCCAATACAAAATTTACTAAAAATACGTTCTAAAATATTATCATTGGTAACTACTCCAATAACCTCCTCTAGCCCTTCCTTCGCTTCCTGAAGCTCCACTGCCACGATTTCAGGTGGCAATTCCCCGCTTAACGCCTTAACTGCTTCCGTAAGGCCCCCTTCGGCTCGTTCCAACGCTGCCTTATGGCGCAGGTTAGTCACTACAATTGGCGGCTCACTCTGCGTGCCCAGGAGAAGCTTCCGCAAGGCCATTTTGAGGTCAACTAGCCCATTTCCCTCCTTCGCTGAGACCAAGACCATCTCCTGCTCTGGCGCTGCTGTCATCACCTGTCGGATATCTAGCTCCTGGGGAAGGTCGTTTTTGTTTATGACTACCAAGCCTTTTTTTCCCTTTACTGCCTCGAGGATAAAGCGGTCCTCCGTACTAAGGGCAGATGCTCCATCGAGCACCACCAGGGCAGCCTCGGCCTCCTCGAGACGCTTCAACGAAAAGTCAACCCCTAATCTCTCTACCTGATCGTGGCTCTCCCGAATGCCTGCGGTATCCCAGAGAACCACTGGCAGACCTCCCAAGTTGATGCTCTCCTCGATAACGTCTCTAGTGGTTCCTGGAACCGGAGTAACAATCACCCGCTCCTCTCCAAGGAGCGCGTTGAAAAGGCTCGATTTCCCTACATTGGGCCGTCCCGCAATGCACACCCTTGCTCCGTCACGATAGAGCCTGCCCCACTCATAGCTCGCAATGAGTCCTGAGATTTTCTTACCCAAGGCCTCAATCTTGGATAACAACTGGCTCCTCTGGAGCAACTCAACCTCCTCTTCCGGAAAATCAATCGCCGCCTCTACCTGAACCAGAATATCAAGCAGCTCTTCGCGCAGTTCCCCTACCCATTTAGAGAGCTCCCCCCGTACCTGCCCCAAAGCCAGCCGCATCCCTTTATCCGTGCGAGCGCGGATCAGATCGAGCACGGCCTCTGCCTGTGCCAGATCAAGACGGCCGTTCAGAAATGCCCTCTTTGTAAACTCTCCCGGCTCAGCATGGCGCGCGCCACGGGAGAGGATAAGCTCCAATACCTCCCGGACCAAAAAGGGCCCTCCGTGGCAATGGACCTCCACGACATCCTCGCCCGTATAGCTCCGCGGTTTGCGCATTACGACCAGCAGAACCTCGTCCAGGATCGCTCCGCTTTTGGGGTCGCGGATGGTCCCGTAGTGAAGGGTATGAGAACGCAGAGTCCCATTCCTCCCTCCGCTACGAGAGAAAATTTCCTTCGTAATCTGCTCCGCATCTGGGCCACTCACGCGCACAATTGCCACTCCACCTTCACCCACAGGCGTAGCCACCGCCGCTATGGTATCTTCTTTATACATGTAAAAACGATCTTATCTTAACAATTTTTTGTTCGAAGGCAATAAGAAAGTGATCTGGATTTCTATTCTTATGAAAAACGTTGACATTTGTGATGCCGGGGCCCGTACTCATGGTCCTGTGGTTGACGCCGGTTCAACTGGGGCCTGGCTGTAAGGAGTGATCTATTGGTGGAAACCGAATCACGTAGGCCAGGAAGCCAATGTACGGGGGCCATCAAATCGGACCAGAGCCCATACCTGCTGTCACTAACCTCAAAGTCACGAACTGGCTGCGTTAGCTCGAAGAGGAGAGCAGCCTGCGGAGGATTTCGTAAACATTCCTCCGATGACCCACATGATAGATCTCCAAAAAAGACTCCTGTTCATCAAATCGGTAAATGACCCGATAGTGCCTGGGCTTAAGAGAGCGATACTCGGCAAACTCCCCGGCTAACTCCGACCCCTTGTAAGGATCATCGCGGAGGCCATCGATAGCTGAGCGGATAAGCCTTTTAACTTCGGGTGGAAGCTTGGCAATCAGGCGGACAGCTTCAGGGGTGAAGCGAATCCGGTAGCTTTTCAACGACCAAAAACCTCTTCAAACCGAACCCACTGCCCTTTCCGTGCTTGACGGATTGATTTCTTGAGAGACTTCATCGCATCTTCATCACTCAAGATATCCAATGTCTCTAAGAGACCCTCAAACTTCTCCATGCTGAGGATGACCGCTGCCGGCACGCCGTTCTTGGTCACTGCAATGGTACTATCCTCTCTCTCCACCTGCCGGACGATCTCTAAGAAGGTGCTTTTTGCCTTGGTGATGGAAACGAATTTATTAATTTCAGCCATCTTCCCTATCCTTTTTTCTAGTCATTATAGTGACTATTACCTTGCTGTCAAGTAGCTTAACGAATTCAGTGCTAAGAACCAAAGAACAGGGTATCTTCAAATTCCGTAAAATCGCCTCGCATTCCCCTCGAGGATCTTTTCCTTGGCAGAATCGGAGAGATCGTCCCGTTCCTTCAGCATACCCGCCGTTCCCTCGGTCCGGTCGCCATGGGGATAATCCGAGGAATACATGAGGTTCTCCACGCCGATCTCCTGAGCTATATGCCCAAGATACGTCTCGCTACCCTCGCATCCAAAGAAGATCCG
The DNA here is from genome assembly GCA_027297485.1 of Deltaproteobacteria bacterium. The sequence goes on along the minus strand of JAPUHZ010000233.1, from coordinate 1,071 downwards.
CCCTGAATGGAGGTATTGGCTCGGAGGCTGGCCGATGAGCTGCCGTGCGTTGTATCTCCGGTTTTCAAAGTGGTCGTCCATGCGCTCGACATAGGCCGGCACCCAGTTTGATCCGCCTTCTAGAAAAGCAAACCGCAGGTTGGGATAGCGGTCCATAAGACCCGAACAGAGCACGCTTGTGAGCCCGGCCATGATGGGGAAAATTCCCGCCAAAACTCGCGCAGGGAAAAGATGGGGAAAGAGATCTCTAACTACTGGAAATTCCATACTAAAGTGAACGGCAATCGGCAGGCGAAGGCGCTCCGCCTCGGCAAAAAAAGGCTCATGATCGGGATGGTCTAATCGGGTTGCACCTATCGTTCCATTGACCATGACGGCGGTCAGGCCAAGCTCCCTGATACGCGACACCTCGCGTTGGGCCCCTTCCGGGTCCCGAAGGCAGACCACCCCTACACCTTTCAAGCGGTCAGGAGCCTGCCCGCAAACCTTCGCCAGCCAGGTGTTGTAAGCGCGGCAGACACCATTTCCCAGGATCCCGTCACTCCATGAACTGACGTGCAAGAGAAAACTGGGATAAAGAAATTGTATGTCAATCCCCTCCTTGTCCAAATCTTCCAACCGCTCTTTGACGTTGGACAAGGTCTGACTCCCGACTGAGGCCCTACGAGCCTCTGCCGATTTGCTTCCAGGAGGGGCTCCCGTTCCGGGAGTAAAAGCGCCCGGTACGGCAGGCCTTCGATAGCGCGTGGCTCCATCTACCACCCAAAAATTGTGCCTCTCATCGTCGGCTAACAACCGGGGGCGATATTTTCGCAAAGATGGCTCCATGTGCTTTTCAAAGACCTCCTCAGTTTCAAAAAGGTGACCATCGGCGTCAATAACCATATTCAGGCTCCTTTTCCACCCTATGGGAGACCGCGGTGACTTCGGGAATGCTCATACTAATTTTATTCCAGCATATAGCTCATAGTCCTAGCCTTGAAAAGTGGCATTATCCTGATTTACTTTCTTGACAAAGTTGCCTGACTGAGACTGTAATTGCAAAGCGCCAGTGAGACTTTTTCGACCAAA
>JAPUHZ010000232.1 GCA_027297485.1 Deltaproteobacteria bacterium | reverse complement strand
CGGGTTCGCATTTTTTTTCTTTGCTCCCGCTCAAACTTTAAAAAACGGGCCGTCTGAGGGTCGGAACGCTCAGGTGACAGGCGAAGAAATGAGATTTTACCGCCCTTTATCCCCGTGATTTGCCACGCGACGAACCGATCTACCCCTGCTTTCGAGGTTCGCTCATCTCGTATTTCGATCCGCCTAGTCGAAACGTTGCCCGATGGGTATTCAGCAATGATGGTTAACCTGGGTTTCCCCTTTACCCGGCGTTCCCAGAACTTACGGATAGCTGCTTTACCAACACAGGGGCGCCGAAAACACCCTCCGCCGCCTTCTTGGATCGCGTCATCGGCATAGAGCGCTATAGCGGCATCGACATCGCCACGGGCTATAGCAGCGTCGTGTTTCTTGAGTATTGCCACAGGGTCGTCCTGAGCTCGCGCCATGGTAGGGGTGACAACTAGGATGGATACCAACAGTACGGGAAGGATCATAAACCTTTTCATAGCTATTCCTCCTTCTTTATTGGGTGAAAGGCTACGGTTCAATACGGATTTTCAAGGAGCAAAAAAGCCAGCACACCCCGTCGATAAAAAAAATCATGGAGCGGCTGGCTTTAGACTCTTCTTTTCATTTCCCCCCTCTCTGTTTGGCCTCACTTCACTGGAAGCGGCATCAATGATGGGGGAGGGTCTTAAACTAGGTCAGGCTAATGCTCTTATTAAAAGTTGGGATGCCTGTCAAGCGAAAAGGTGCTCCCGGATTTCGGTCACTTTTTTGGGACCTGTGGGTGTGCATTTTCACTAAGAATGGCAGCTACTTAGCGTGTCTCAGAGACTGGATTCCTTCGTGAGACGCAATTAATCGACGCATTAATTGAGTCCTGGGGTGAAATCGGGTGGATCCTTTGGACACAGTGTATAAAAATTTAGCTCCTGACTTTGTCTCTCCCTTCAACTTGGTTGGAGTTCCGACCCTATCCTTTCCTTGTGGGTTCAGTGGTAGCGGCTTACCCGTGGGCCTACAGCTAGTGGGAAAGCCGTTTGGGGAAGCCACGGTCTTGAGGGCTGCCTACACTTACCAGCAACAGGCAAAGTGGTACGAGAGGCGCCCTCGCATTTAGCTATTTCAGTAAATCTCCACGAGCTTACGCCCGTGGCTTATTCGGTTGCAAGCTTCGCTTGTGCCAAGTCTTCTTTTTCTTGGTACCCAAAGTATACGTGGCGGGTCTGTCTCCTGCGTGCAATAGCCTGAGTATACCATCACCATACAAGAAGCCTTGGGAATTCGATACACCACCCGGACTTACGTCCGCGGATCTTATAACTGGCGTGAGCTGAAAGGCAGAAGTAGCGTAGTGCCAAAGTCCTGATGTGCCAGTCTAACATCTTGAAAAATAAAACTCTTTAGAACCAACTGTCGAAAACGAGTTCTGAGTATTCCCCTTTGGATTTTTGGCTCACAATCTATCCTTCCTTGTAAGGGTTAGATTATAAATGGCGCGACGATCCCTACTGGGGTTAGATTTTACGCGGCGCAATACGCCACATGAAGTTGGGGCATTGTGCCTGGAAGACTGGGGCGGTTCGTCGTCGGTCTTTGTTGCAACGACGGAGGGATCACTGGTCTCTGCTTGTCAGCGTGCTGGCTCCTATCTCCAAGAAGGGGCAGGAGCGCCCTTTGGAATCAGTCTAGTCCCGAGCTGAGATTGCTTTTCCAACCATTCGATTTGGGTTGAGTTTTTTAGGCCTGCCACTCCAGTTCCTTGATCTCCCTTCGGTCCTTGGAACAAATATCAATGGCAATGGCAACATACATCCTTGCCGCGGTCACTAGGTCATCTATGCTCAGGCGTTCGCCCTCATCCAAGCTGGACGACATGACGTGTATTACCTCCGATGATTGGGCATCGGCAGGTCCCTTTCCCCCAGAGGGTCCACACTTTATGGCAGGGATACCGTGCTGGCGGAAGATATTAGAGTCGTTGTAAGCACTTGCCATTCCAAGAGGAAAATTTCCCTGTTTTTGACCAACCACTAATTCCCTTGCCCTCAGGCAAGACTGGACCAGGTAGTTATCAGGGGGGGTAGCCGTGGCCGGCACATTGGAGGCATAGACTTCCAGATCATATTTCAACTGTGGGTCTTCGGCTGCGGTCTTTTTCAACTCTTCTTCCAATTCATCAAGGGCCTCTCTGGGATTCATCGCGGGTGTTACCCTCAGATCCAGATAGAGATTACAGATAGCCGGAGTGTAAGACGGCTTAAAAGGCCATCCACCTTCAATGGCCCCGATAGTCAGATGAGGCTCGATGATCCCCATGCCCGAATCATACCGATGCCGCTGGGCATACCATGAATCCCATTCCCGTAACCTTCCCATGATGGAACAGGCCTTTTCAATAGCACTGATTCCGCGAAATCTCGGGCCTTTGGTGCCCTGGTAGGCTGACTTTCCCTTCACGGTTACCTTGATGAAGAAGTAGCCTGTTTGGGCATTAATCACATGGCACCCGGCTGGCTCACACACTACCGCACAGTCCGGTACGAAACCATGGGTCACCAGGTAACGAGTCCCATAACCGCCCCCCTGATAGCGTCCTCCGCGATATGAACGTATAGCCCCTTCTACTGGGCTCTTCTCGCTCTCCCCGGCCACCCCAGCCACGATCACATCCCCTTTAAGCTTCACTCCAGCAAGCAAAAGGGCATCCAGGGACGTAACCGCTGCGGCCACCCCACCCTTCATGTTGTTGGCCCCTAAACCAAAGATGAAGCCGTTCTTTATGTAGGACTTTGGCTTAAAACCAGGTGCTATTGGCCCGAGGGCCGGATAGTCCTCCTCATCAATCCCTGTCCCAGCAGTATCAAGGTGACCATTGAACATCAGAGCAGGCCCCTCACCAGTCCCCTTAAGAATGCCTATCGCATTGGCCCTTCTCTCAGTTATCTCTTGAAGCTTCACCTCTAAGCCCAAATCCTTCATGTAGCTCACCAGAAACTCGGCGCATTCCCTCTCCTCCCCTGTAGTGCTAGGGATATCAACGAGATCACGGACCAGCTTGATGACTCTCTCTTTGTTAACCTGAGCCATAGCGGCTGTTATCAGATCCTTCATTTCTCGATTCCTCCCTGCCATGTTTCTACGTCAGTCGCTGCTGTCGGGATATTTAATTTGTGTTTTGCAGCTGCCCTGCTTCGGGTTGAGTCCGAGCAACGGGATCTCCTTTCTATGCACTTTAAGAATGCACGGTGTGCAGAGTCGTAACGTTCTATGTTGACTCAACATATCTGATGAAGCGGAAAAGGGGCCCC
>JAPUHZ010000231.1 GCA_027297485.1 Deltaproteobacteria bacterium | reverse complement strand
GCGCCTAGCCCTCAAACGCATGATTTTCGAGAAAGACATCAGCATCGTTGTGGCTGAAATAGACCAGGTGAACCTCCTTCACACTCGTGCCAGAAGCAAGGAATTCTTGTATGGCCTTCGAGCACACTTGGGCCGCTTCATCCAAGGGATAACCGTAAACTCCCGTGGAAATGGCCGGGAAGGCCACTGTCCTGAGCCCACTTTCTGCGGCGAGGGCTAGGGAGTTCCGGTAACATGAGGCGAGTTCCTTTGCCTTCTCTTGCCCGCCCCGACCATAGACGGGACCCACCGTATGGATGACATATTTGGCAACCATATTTCCCGCTGTCGTCCTGACGGCACGCCCTGTGGGCAACCCGTCAGGATATTGATCACGGCGAATTTTCTCACAGGCCTTCAGAATTTCCGCACCGCCCGCGCGGTGGATGGCTCCGTCCACTCCCCCACCACCCATCAAAGAGCTGTTGGCCGCATTAACAATCGCATCCACTTTGTCCTTTGTGATATCCCCCACCATGACCACAACGCTTCCATTGACAAATCTTTTCAGCTCTTCCATTACTGACCCTGAGTAGCCGAATACACACCGCCTCATTCCCGGCAGTAAATGCAATTTCTATACCACGTCATTGCTCAAACAGGGACAAAAATAAACCGAAATAATTGGCTGGATTTTTAGATCCGTCCAGGGGACAATGAGCTTTTTCGCAAAAGGGTGCTGAATTTCAAGTCCACAGGGGAGCATAGCGGAGCACAATGGAAGCGATCTTTGATTTCATAGGCATCGTTAATTCATTCGTTTGGGGCCCTCCTATGATCATCCTGCTGATCGGAACCGGAATCTGGCTCACCTTGGGGACCCGATTTGTACAGGTCCGGCAATTTGCACATGCCTGGCGCCTCACGCTTGGCGGGGCCTTCCGCAAGCGACCATCGGTCACAGGGGCTGGAGACATAACGCCTTTTCAAGCGTTAATGACCGCTCTTTCAGCCACCGTCGGCAACGGTAACATCGCGGGTGTTGCCACCGCCATTTCCCTTGGGGGACCAGGAGCGCCCGTCTGGATGTGGCTAACAGGCCTCGTGGGAATGGCCACAAAATACGCTGAGGCGCTGCTTGGGGTGAAATACCGAGAGCAGTCGCCGGACGGTACCATGTCCGGCGGACCCATGTACATGCTGAAAAACGGTCTGGGTCTTTACTGGCTCGGTGGGATCTTTGCCTTGTGTGGAAGTATTACCGCCTTGGGGATCGGCAACATGGTCCAAGCCAATTCGGTAGCCTTAGTTTTTCGTTCCGAATTAGGAATCCCAGTTGTGATAACCGGAATCGGCCTGGCCGTGCTTACCTGGTTGGTGATCATCGGCGGGATCAAGCGCATCGCGACAGTGGCCGAGGTCCTGGTTCCAGTCATGTGTGTGGTGTACTTAATTGGCGGTCTTATCATTATCATCGTCAAGAGCGCCGAACTGCCAGCAGCGCTGAGTCTCATTTTCCACAGCGCCTTCTCAGGACAGGCCGCGGTGGGGGGTTTTGCGGGGGCTGGAATTCGCCAAGCCATCCGCTATGGAGTGGCGAGAGGAATCTTTTCCAATGAGGCGGGCATAGGCTCCGCGGGCATAGCCCACGGCGCGGCGAAGACCCGCTCCCCTGCCCGCCAGGGTAATATTGCGATGCTCGGAGTCTTTATTGACACGTTGGTCATTAACACCACTACGACGCTAGCAATTGTACTGACAGGCGTATGGTCCACCGGCTTAACCAGCACGACCCTTACTGCCCATGCCTTCAGCACCGTCCTTGGAGAGATGGGAGGTTGGATCGTTGCCTTTGGTTCCGTGGCCTTCGGTTATTCCACCCTTCTGACATGGTCCTACTATGGCCTAAAGTGCACGGATTACCTTTTTGGGGATAGGATCTCCCTCCATTACCGCTGGATCTGGTGCCTTGTCATCATCGTGGGGGCATTCTTTTCTGGTGATGTCGCCGGAGTGAAATTCATCTGGGACATCGCCGACACGGTGAACGGCGCCATGGCAATCCCCAACTTGATTGGACTGATCTGGATGAGTCCGCTCCTTTTTCGAGAGACAAAGGCCTATGACCCCAAGACAGACAGTTGACCCCGATCCGAAAAAAACCAGGGAGAATGAGGCAGCGAAAACTATTCATAACTACTATCCACTGTCTATTATTTAGACGCCATCCGCGCCATATAAAATTTCGGATCGGGGTTGAGAGAGTTGACTTGATCCCAATCAGTACGATGGACCCACAACGAGATATTGCCTTGCAATAATCAAGGTGTTAAAAAATATGTGTGACGACCAAGGTGAACCCCGAACCACGGGTTTACGCCAGTGGCTTTGCCCCGTGGAGTATGATCCACGACTGAGATGGGTGGTTTTGACCGAGAGATTACTCCACAGGGTTGCAGCGAGTCCGGAACATTTACCCCGTGGAATAACGTCATGGTAGAGATGGGATACTTTGACGCTTCGAGACCCTCAGGGTCATGGTGAGGAAGATCGAACAATGAACGTCGATACTATTCCACAGGGTGAACCCCGTGAAATAGCGGCTATAGGAGTCCATAAAACCTTTACAGAAAAGATTATTTCACGGGGTGAATCCCCGCGCTTACGCACAGAGCCTCCTGTGGTACAGGGTGAAGGGGACCGGTTGAAAGGTTTGAACTCAAGCAATGATTTACCAAACTAGAAGTGTCAGGTTCGGCGGCGGGGGCATCCCTCCGGCCGTAAAAGTTTTGCTCATTGCAAACGTCGGCGTTTTCATCTTTCAAACTTTCCTGGATTACAGTTTCATCCTTATTTTCGGCCTTGTCCCTCATCTTGTTTGGGAAAAGCTCTATATTTGGCAGCTTTTTACCTACCAGTTCCTCCACGGCGGACTTTTTCATCTCTTATTTAACATGCTTGCCTTGTGGATGTTCGGCTGCGACCTGGAACGGCGGTGGGGATCAAAGTTCTTTACTAAATACTATTTTGTTTCGGCCGTAGGGGGAGGCATTCTCAACGCCGTCTTCATGCCGTTTCAGATGGTCCCCAGCATCGGGGCCTCAGGGGGAATATACGGAATCCTGCTTGCCTATGGGCTCACCTATCCCAACCGAACCGTTTACTTCTATTTCCTCTTTCCGATCAAAATGAAGCACTTCGTGATGATCATCGGAGCTATTTCCCTCTACTCGTCCATCACAGCAAGCCAAACGGGAATCGCCCATCTCGCCCACATGGGAGGAATGGTCTTTGGCTATTTCTATCTCCGCTGGGGAAACCCCTTTGTTTGGATCAGAATCTACATTGACCAATACCGCTTAGCCCGTCGTAAGCGCCGGTTCCGTATTATCACTGGTGATAAAGACGATGATTCCAAACCGACCCTGCACTAATTGGGTTCCTTTACAGAAAAAGCAGAAACCCAATCTCCCCTTTGAGGGCACGCTTATCTTAGTCACGTATTCTGTATAGAATCTGATATAAAAGGAATATTTTTTTCGGAACGGGAAGGATAGTGAAAATAGAGATGGTCATGGGCGATGCCCTGAGGAGAAATGCCTTCAAGTACCCTCTTAAAATTGCCTTGAGAGACTCCGAGCGGCAAATCACTTACGGCGAGCTCAACGACAGGGTCAATCGACTTGCCAATGGTCTGCTTCGTAAGGGTATCCGAAAAGGTGATCCCGTGGCCCTTCTGGTGGGGAATCGCATTGAACACCTGGAGATCGTATTTGCCTTGGCCAAGATCGGAGCCCTCGGTATCCCGCTGGACATCAAGTGGCGGGCGTTGGAAATCGCATCGACCCTATCCTCGTTTCAGGCAGTCGCCCTGTTCCTCGAGGACACCTGCCAGGAAGAGTACAGCCGCGCAAAGGAGCAGAAATCACTTGAGGCTATCCAACCGATTGTTCTCGGTAGTGAGAATTACGATGCATTGGTCAGAGGTCCCAATTCGGAGGAGCCGGCAGTGGAAGTCGAGGAGGACTCACCCTTCCTGGTGATGATCACCTCAGGGACTACCAGTTTCCCCAAAGGATGTCTGGT
>JAPUHZ010000230.1 GCA_027297485.1 Deltaproteobacteria bacterium | reverse complement strand
AAACAACAGTCTCCTGCTCCTCCCGTGACAATGTTTCCCAGAGTGAACACGCCTCAGCAAAGCGCATCGAACGGTAGTGTGCCAGCGCTTCTGCATAGCGCCGCACACGATCAATCTGTTCCTCGTTCGCCTTTGGGTGCTCGACTATCGGTTCAAAAATTGCGAGCGGTGCTTCCCGACCCTTGACCCGGATAGTGTCCAGCTCCCGCATCAGGAACTCGCCCTTGGCAAGCTCTTCGGTGCGTGGCCCAACTACGATCTGACAACCATAAATGGCCGGCACGCCTTCGAGACGCGAGGCAACATTGACCGTCTCGCCGACCGCGGTGTAGTTGTATCGCTTGTCTGTACCAACGTTTCCTATTATTGCAGGACCGGAATTTAGTCCAATCTTGACGGAGAAACTGATCTCCCCCTTTGCCTCGGCGGCCTCCTGCTCCTGTCGGATTCGGGCTACGACTCCCAACGCCGCACGGATACCATTAACGGCGTGCCTCTCGTCCTCCACAGGCGCCCCCCAGATCGCCATCACAGCATCGCCGATGAACTTGTCCACATAGCCACCCGTCGCCTCCACTTGCTCAACGATATAGGCGAGGTGCCGATTGGTGACGTGCGTTAAAACCTCGGGCTCGACCCTACCCGATAGTTCCGTAAAGCCTGAAAGGTCCGCAAACATCACGGTCACCTTACGTACTTCACCTCCGAGCTTTAGTGCAGAGGCGTCACTTGCCAGTCGATCGACGATCATGGGTGAGAGGTAATGGCTGAAGGCGTGCTCGATTTGCCGGCGTGTTTTTTCCTCCACCAGATAGCGCACCACATAGGCAACCGCGGGCGCGACTACCAAGGCGCCAAGCGGGAGGGCCAAGGGAATCCAAATATCCTGGGACAGCAAAGCGGTTGCGGCTCCAAACAATGCCACCGCAATGGCCCCAATCGCAGCAACCACCAACCAGGGCAGCCAGATCATTCCCAGGATGGCCCCAGCCGTTGCCGTCGCAGCAGTTAGAATTGCTACAACAAATTGTGGGGCCGTCGATGTAATCTGCCCTGTCATAACAGCCTCGACTGCAGCGGCATGGATGAATACACCGGGGACAGTCTGCGAGTTCTCTACAGAGACACCCAGACGTTTAAGTCCGCAGGAATGTAGAGGAGCCGAATCAGCCGGTTGTGAACTTAAAAACCTGCCTGACGATACCTTGCGGTCTTCTTCCGCAAGAGTCCCGCCGACTAGGACAATCTTGCCTCCGAAAACCTTGTTAAGAGACTCGGGCGCACGTTTTGCACAACGGAGAACATCGATTAAGGCATAGGTGGGTATCTTCTCCAGATGCCGGCGTGGCGCCAGCAGGATCTCTGTTGGCATCGAAACCACATTGGCCCGACGAAGCAGGGCAGCAGCAAAACCAGTTAAGGCATCGTTCCCCTCTGTAGCATAGCTGCGATGCACACGTCGGTAACTCCCGTCGGGATCAGCAGTGAGGTCTATCAAGCCCAACGCCTCACTCTCATTGCGCAGAGCGGCCAGGAATGGCCGTGCGGGTACAGTCACAGCGGAACGCGCTAGCACCAGCCGTTTCCGATGCCTACCGATCGCGGCAAGAAAAGGTGCATCAAAATCGGGCGAAAATCGGTTAGCGCTGTAACTGAACAGCAGGTCAAACCCCACTGCCCGCGCTCCAGCCTCAAAGACGGCGTCAAGGACCGTTGCCCAAACCGGTGCAAGAAATGTCCGCGGATATGGAGCTATTTCAGGCTCGTCCAAACTCCGCTTGTCCAGCGCAATGACAACTACCGGTGATGGTTCGGCCGTATCCTTAACCGGATATGCTATCTCCCGCGCTTTAACGAGCAGATCAAGGAGCGATCCATCCAAACCGGTTGGCCCACCAACGGATACCGCAATGGTGCCAGACACCAAGGCGCACAGAGCATAGGTTAATTTCCGGTAACGGTGCCTCCAGAGCATAACTGGGAAGGTCTTTGTCGCTTCAGATTGCTAGAACTAATCGACGCGAACGAGGATAGTCCCTTCCGCGACCCGGCTCCCTTCCTGGGCCGATACGATGAATTTCATTGCGACTGGTTTGTGACCGGCCGTCGTGGTGTGCAGAGTCAGTTCATAATTGGCGCCCTCGGCAAGAGGGTCCATGTTGTCCGGCCAGTTAAACCGACGACCCTTGAGCAAAACTTCTAGCACCACATTGCCCTTGTTGGATACCCGCAGTGACGAAAAATCACCAGCTCGTCGCCCAATCAGCACGAAGGCTGGTCGGGCCGGCAGTATGACGGTGCTGAAACCGCGCATCAAGATACCGCCCGATTCAACCCCAACCTTCAAGCTCACAGTACGGGGACATGGTGTTCGTATATCTTTTTCTTTGTTTCCGCCAGTAATGGTGTAAATCTCAGCGCCGAACTTGATCTCCCCCCCAACGACTGTCACCGTTCGGCAAGTGTAATAATGCTGGAAAACGAGCCTGGCCCCGGGAGATAAAGAGATCGTCTTGCCGACCGGAATCTCGAAGTAAGGTTGAATGTCTGGAACGGTAACACCATTCTTCTCGAGCACCAAAGCCGATGCCTGCTGCGCGTGCGCAACACCTTCAACCATCCCTAAACCAAAGGAGACCGAAATCAATAGCGTCAGCCAACTCATTTTTATCATCGCTCCCCCCATTCTATACTCGTACCCAACTCAGTTTGTCCCTACACTCCCTTCTCCTACTAAGAAAAAGGGTGCCCAGGCAAACGGATGGGCGAAATATGAGGTCTTTCCTTTAGCTTTTGCCATCAGCGCAAGTATCCCCTGACGCAAAGCCTCGGAACGCGCGACCGTCTTGTCCTTGGCATAGCGTTGAAATACCTCAGTCATAAGCACCTGGGTCGCCCTGTCATCCACGCTCCAATGGGAAACCAACAGCGACCTCGCCCCGGCAAAGAAGAAAGCACGTACCAACCCGGACAGGCCCTCGCCGCTGCCATCCACCGCAGCGGTGTTACAGGCAGACAGAATTACCCAATCCGCATTGTCCAGCTTGAGTCCCAGAATATCCTCCAGGTCCAGCAGCCCGTCATCTTTCTCGCTCGGTTTTTGGGGAGGCGTCAGGACCAATGCC
>JAPUHZ010000023.1 GCA_027297485.1 Deltaproteobacteria bacterium | reverse complement strand
AAGCGGCACTCGCATAACAATCAAACAAGGAACTGCAGGGTCAATAACACAGGCGCTCGGCGATAACCTCACGATCCGCCTCGCCTCCGGTGCTCTCATCTGGGTACCGAAGCGTGATAGCGCGGTACTAGCGAAGAGTTGATCTATCTAATAAGCCTAAACTAGCCGTTTCCGGCTAGATAAGACTTCTTTTAGAAACGCGTCCATCCAGTCATGGGGGTCAGCTCTATGGATTCTTGTTTTAGATCAGTTTCGCCGCCTTCGGCCTGATGCATTCATAACGCTCAACGTATAAAGAAAACGTGTCAGGCCTTATTTGTCGCGGAAGATGTTTGAAGACAAGGCGCTGGGCAACGTGTAAGTGAGGTGCGCTTAAGCGGCGAGAGCTGACCGAGATAGGTAGTAGCCGGCTTTTTTATTAATTTCTATCCTTCTCGGCCGTCCCAACCTACCACTATACAGATGGAGGTACGCTGCTGGTGGCAGAGTGCACACGACGCTGTTTTTGCCAGCACTCTTCAGTTTTCTCTTGGCATATCCGCAGCTCCTCACCGTAGCTGATAGTAGACAACCGATCTGGAGAAATTCCTAGGGTAACAAGGTAGTCTTTGGCGGCCTGGGCTCGTTGGGCACCAAGGGCCAAGTTGTATTCAGCCGTTCCACGTTCATCGGCATGACCCTCGATCATGACTCGAACCGACGGATTGGACCGGAGCCACTGGGCGTTGGCTTTAAGGGTCTCACGGGCATCCAGCCGGAGACTATAACGATCAAAGTCGAAATAGATGTCCTTGATGGGACTGTATCTGTCCGTGGGAATGTCCTTGCCACTGCGATATGCCTCCAGACTCGAAGGAAGGGAGGACTCTTGCGCTTCCCCGAGCTGGACGTGTGAGGAGGCCTCAGGTTTACTAGCAGGCGTCACGGAACAACTTGTTAACGAAAAAAAGGCTATGAAAATGTAGCCAATCATTGGCCGAACGATACTATGACCCATCATTTTCTCCCTTCGCTGCTACTTTATCTCCTTAGCTTATCGGCGATATTGCCCTTTTACTTTGGTTTCGTTTATTCGATAAGCAAGGGGTATGCCAAGGGTTAATAATAGAACTAACTGTTTGATCTTAAAGGCTATCTTGGGACGTTCGCAGTTCCACCAAATGGTAATGAATGGTAGTGTTTGTCACCTTTTGACCAAAATTGTACGAGCGAGGATGTGATAGGACGGCCCTGCAAGCGCGAAAAACCTCAAGTAGACTTATCGGAAACGAATATCCAAGGGGACGTTGCGACTTTTATGACCTTTAGCTGGAAAAAAAGACTACATCCTTCACCTACGCAGCTGTTCCACAGCATCTCTCCTTAGTGCATCAACTTGGCGCTACGACCACTAACTCGTTCATTTACACTTACCTTCGGGTAGAGTAGAGGACAGGCTCAACTATCCTTTAGGTCAACTCTTGGCTGTATCCGCGATATGGCCCCAGAGACAGAAATGCTTGCAAATAGGCCTCTATCGTATAGTTTGTTGACTGACCATGCCGTTATGCACGTAGAGAGGAGATAGAGTTATGAGAGAAGTGAAAGAGATTCACGTACCTTATAATACCGGCTGGGCTGGAGAATTGAAAAAGGGACAGGTGATTCGGATCATAGCGACGACCACGGTCGATTTCGTGTGCATGAGGCGGGAAAACCTCAAAGAGCGCTTCGACCAGGCACGAACCAAAGTCTATAACATGAAGATCTTCATTACGACCGGCGATCATCTCATGGGCCGCAACAACCAGCACATGATGACGATCGTCGAGAACACCAACCGCGAAGGAACTCACGACCTTCAGAAAGGCATGTGCAGTGGCTACCGCTTTCAACTCGCCAAAAAAGAGGGAAAGCTGAGAGATTATTACCACAGAGATTATAAGGACGAAGAGATTCCGGATCACGGCTGCTACGAAAATCTTTCGCAGGCTTTGGCGCCGTACGGCATCGCTCCAGAGGATATACCCAATCCTTTCAACCTCAACCAGCACATGAAAATCGACGGCCTGACCGGCCGCATGGATCATACGACGGTGAGACCCAAACCGGGCAGCTACGTGGATTTTAGAGCAGAGATGGATCTGCTCGTCGCCCTGAGCGCCTGTCCCGATATGCCGGTTGGAGGAAAGCCGGTCGACCTTTTGATTTACGAGTTGTGAAAAGAATTTCAAGTTTTGCGGTTTGAATGACTCTCTTCAAAGGTGAGTCATGCCACCCTCATTTGGTTTTGCGATTGGGTAACTGGGTCAGGCATTCGCATTCGTTTTGACTTACTGGATTCTCTCTAAAATCTCCAATCACAATGAGCAAGCCATCCCGCCTGCCTCCGTCTGAGGGTTACAATCAGTTGCTCTTAGCCGGGGATTTGGGGTACATTCCTACGCGGCATACGGCGAACTTGAGCCGGACCTTAATCGCGAATCGACTTACCGGGACTTTCTTCACGTAGGAGATCAAGATGAACACCGTGAAACACCGCTACAGCGCTGAGATCCAGCGGACTAGAGGACTGTTGGAGCTGGCCGCCGCTCTCTACGACACATCTCTCTCTTTTCAAACGACTCGCGCGGCCGAGCAGGCTATTCAGACGGAATCGCGCGTCGGTTACTCGCTCACGCTCGCGCTCACGGCGACGCGCGAGAAAGGGGTTTCTTTCTCGTTTGCGGCGGATGGATTTCGGGAGCTCCAGGCGGTCAGCCGGGGTAAGCTTTCGCTCGCCTGGATCGATCCTTCGGTCGCCGCAACCATGGCCTTCAGGGGCAAAGGGCTATTCTCCAAGCGGCAGCCGATAAGGACCATCGCGGTATTTCCTTCGTACGACGTCATGGCATTTGCCGTCCACGAGTCTACTGGGGTCACCTCCCTGGCCCAGATCAGGAAGGAGCGCATCCCGCTCCGGGTCTCTACCGGAACCATCTCCAAAGCGTGGGTCAAGTACAGCCCGACGATGTTCACGGTGAGCGCGGTCATGAAAGCAGCGGGATTTACCTTCGCGAACCTGCGGCAGTGGGGCGGCAAGATACAGTCGGTTACGCGACCCAGCCACCCGGACCGGCGCGAGGCCCTTGAGAAGGGAACGATCAACGCGATCTTCGACGAGGGGATCAAGAGCTGGGGGCAGACCGCCATCGACGCTGGGTTTCGCTATCTGCCGGTGGAGGGGAACATTCTAAAAAAATTGACGGCGATAGGCTATCGCGCAACGGTTTTGCCCAAGTCCCGGTTTCCCGCCCTGCCCAAGGACGTGCCGACGGTAGATTTCAGCGGCTGGCCCATGGTGGTCCACGCCGACATGCCGGAGGAGGTCGCTTACGCTCTTTGCGAAGCCATCGAGGCGCGCAAAGCGCTCATGCCGACGGACAACTTCAAGCCGCTGGATATGGCGCAGCTTTGCGCCAACGATCTGGAGGCTCCCTACGACGTGCCGCTCCATCCGGGCGCGAAGCGGTTCTACCGGGAAAAGGGGTATCTCAAAATAGGCCGGTGAAAAGGGCCCATCGAATCGTCCTAGGGGCCGTTGCGACTTTTATGACCTTTAGCTGGAAAAAACATGTCAGGCTTTGGTTTTTGACTTTTGGTGCGGAAGATGCTTGAAGACAAGGCGCTGGGCAACATGTAAGTGAGGCGCGCTTAAGGCGATGTCTAAGGTCATCGTCTATAGGGGGGAAGAGGGCCAGGTCTATTTTCTTGGCATCATCTTCACTTTACGGACTTAGCGGCGAGGGTCAGGCCTTGGATCTTGTTCTTCAGCGGTCGAGGATTACTTTAAACAGCCTATCGTGCGCGCCCTGCCATCAAAGGACCAAGGGTAACAACACAGGCGAGAAGCGGAAAGATTCCAATAAAGGCCAGAGCTACCGCAAGCCCGTAAGTATCCGCGATGACACCAGCAATGATCGGCGAAAGAAAGGATAGCCCCATATTCCCTGTAAAGAGGAAACCCACAAGGGTGCCCGCCATCTCGGGCGGGGCCATTTCCATCGAAGCAGCAAAGATAACCGGTCTCAGAGCCCAAAGAACCGTCCCAACAACGCCTAATCCGATACCAAGAGGGACTCCAGGAGAGAGGTAAGGAATAACCGCTATAGCAATCGCGCTAAGAGCAAGCCCGATGGATAGCATGGGCATGCGCCCCACTCGGTCTGACACCCAACCTGAAAGCGAGGGGGCCAGTGCGGCAAATAAAAAGAGAGTCGACATATAGATTCCCACTTTCCCCACGGGGAGTTTGAGATCCAAGGCGAGGTAGAGCGGCAGAAAAACCAATAGGCCAGCTTGACCCAGCGTTCGAAAAACCGAAATGAAAAACATCCGAAGTATGGCCCGGTTGGTAAGGATATGGTCGCGCAGCAAATGGGACAGTTTCCCGCGAGAGAGGGTGGAGGAATTGACCTCAGCACAAAAAAAGGGGTAGAGCAGGCCGATTGCCAAACCCGGGATAGCCCAGATTTGCAATGTGCTCCGCCAGCTCACATAAGTAAGAAGGGACCCGATAGTCAACGGGGCGAGGACCTCTCCCAGGCTCCCGCTACTGTCGTGAATCCCGATTGCCAGGGCGCGTCTATCGCGATAGGAGGCTGACAGGATAGCCAGGGACTGCGGGTGAAAGCAGCCGGCACCGATGCCTCCAAAGGCCATAAAAACCAGGAGGATCCAGAAATTCGGAGCGAGACTCATCAGCAGGCTTGAGAGACCAAGCAGGATGAGGGAAAGCCCAAGAAAGAGGCTCCGCTTTCCCATTGTGTCTGCCAGAATTCCGGAGGGGATGTTCGATAGACCGGCAACAAGGTAACGAGCGGAGACCAGTAAGCCTGCCTGGGCCATATTCAATCCAAGGGCCGTAGCCACGACTGGAAGAACAACCGTAATGATGCCGACATAGAGATGCTCGGTCGCGTGCGCCACGGAGGTCGTGGCCAGCGGGCCCCACGTGGAGGCCTGCATGGTGAAAGTCTGTGAGGTACCTGTCTGCGACATGGCTCTAACCAGGAAATAGAGCGGACATTACCACCAATAGACGGGGAGTAACAAGCTCTGGCTGAGCAAAGAGTCACAGAAAATGTGTCAGGCTTTATTTGTCGCGGAAGATGGTTGAAGACAAGGCGCTGGGGAATGTGTAGGTGAGGTGCGCTTAAGCGGCGATAGGAAAAGAAAAAAGGAATACTCAATAACTCAAGTCCGACAATCGTACGTTTATAGCTTTTTCCCCATCCCGTCTGCCGTCCTCGGCTCCATACCCTTCCATAATCACGTCGCTCCAACGGCCTCGTATTTTCCCCTTGGCATAAGAATTAGTTTCGATTAGAATTTGTCTTCGCCGATGTGGGGTGCTGCCTATCCGGCCTCATGAAACCTCCAAGCGCACATCTTCCCCCCGGCCTGAAAGCATTCTGTGTATGGAGAGCTATGTTTCTATCGGCCTCTGACGTGTCTCTCGCGCTATGCGATCCGTTTGGTCTGTGGCAAAATCATCACGGAGACCACAAACTCAAAGACCCGGTTGATGAATATGACCGGTTTCTCCAGGAGCAGGGGCTACGAATCGAGAAAGAGCTACTTACAAGGAGACACCCGTCTTGTGTAGATTTGAAAGATGCGGAGTTCGAATCGGCGGTCCAAGAGACTAGGAATTTAATCAATAAGGACGGTTCAACCATCTATAGCGGGGCTATTAAATCGGAGAGTCTCGGGTTGCGTGCTCGACCCGACGTTATCAAGGTCGAAAGAAAGACAGGCCTCATTGAGGAATACAAATTAGCTGGCACTCCGGATGAGACGCATGAGATTCAAGTGCTTGTTTATGCCTACTTGTTAAAAAAGGAATATGGTCTTGAATGTGAGTGCAAAATTGTTTCGCGACGCAATGAAGAATTTGTTGTTCCCTACGATGAACCCCGGATTGAGGAGGCGATCAAAGTCGCACGGGAAATTATTTCTAGGAACACTCCCCCTTTCCCTGTATACAATTGTCGCTCCAACTGGAGCACACTTCAAAATAAATTTGCCAAAGAACAGAGCGACATTACCCTCACTTGGAATGTTGGTCCTGTCATTGCGGAAAAACTACGGGAGATTGGCATCCACAGTCTAACGGACCTGGCGGGAATCAGCCCAAAAGCATTGAGAAGTATCCCCGGTGTAGGGGCAAAAAAAGTGGTTCGGATTCTGAACTCCGCCCAGGCCCAAATAACCCGCAAGCCCATTAAGGTTGCCGACTGGAATTTATCTGAAGATCGTCCGGAACTGGAAATTTTCGTAGATCTAGAAGGGTCAGGAGAATTGTTTCAAGATGACCCTGCCTGGAATTGCATTTATCTGATCGGCCTTATCCCTAGGAGACATGGTACGTTGGAGCCTTACAAATCGTTCTTGGCTAAAAGACCAGAAGAGGAACAGCATATCTTAACTGATTTTCTAGATTATCTCCAAACGGAGGTTCAGACGTATCGACTATACCATTGGCACCATTATGAGAAGACTCAGTTAAAAAAGGCCTGCGAGCGGCATGGTCTGGCCGACTCATACGAATCACTTATTTTTCCCCATCTCAAAGACCTTTGTGCTGCAGCACAAGCCGCGTATGTGTTACCGACCCCGGGGTGGAGTATTAAAGTCGTGGCACCCTATTTCAACTTCAAATGGACTCAGGACGCCTCGGAGGTGGATGCAATGAAAAGCGCGATGATGTGGTTCAAACAGGCACTTGCTGGGGGCAATGGTAAAGGTTTGGATAAAGTTCTTCAGTACAACGAGGACGATTGCCGGGCGATGGTAGTTGTCAAGGACGGGTTTGAAAAACTCGAAAGAGAAAACAAGAATTAAATCTCATGCCGACCGATAGGAACTTTTCAGTCATGGGGGTCAGGTCTATGGATTCTTGTTTTTGATCAGTTACGCTGCCTTCGGCCTGATGCATTCATAACGCTCAAGGGAAAATGTGTCAGGCTTTAGTTTTTGACTTTTGTAGCGGAGGGTGTTTAAAGACAAGGCGCTGGGCAACGTGTAAGTGAGGCGCGCTCAAGCGGCGAGGAGAAAGAAAGGGGTCGGGAGCATTATCCCAGCGAACTACGTCAGTACGCCTCCGCTTGTCGATATCTCGTGCCCCGCTCGACTGTCTTCGACAGGCTCAGACCCTGAGTTCGTCGAAGGGAGCTGACGACGAGGCCTTGCACCTGGGACCTTCGGCTGAGCTCAGGCCGAAGCCTTTTTGACCCGCCTGAGAACAAGGTTTTTCAACACTCCATAGAACTCCGATCTCGTCTCGCCCTGGAAAAGTGAGGGGCCTCCGATACCGTTGCCCATCCTTGCCGCATTGACCGAGTCCTCCGGGGGCGCACGGGAAAGCGTAACGAGGAGGTGGACTTTGCCGATTCGTTTGCCTAGAATGGGCTTATTCGGAGGCAGCTTTATGTCCCTTTCACCTGTCACAGAAATTATTCCCCTGGAAACCGATTCAAGCGGCGTTCTCAGAGTCGGCAAGACCCGCGTTACATTAGACACTGTGGTCGCAGCCTTTTGTCAGGGCGCAACCGCAGAGGAAATTGTCCATCAGTATCCATCACTCGATCTAGCCGATGTTTACCAAATAATCGGCTACTATCTCCGACGCTTCAGCGAAGTTGAGCAGTACCTGCAAAAACGAAAAGCGAAGGCGAAAGCAGTGCGAAGACAAAACGAAGCTCGCTTTGACCCTCAAGGCGTGCGTGCCCGCTTGCTGGCCCGCCGGACTCGTAGAGCGCGGTAAGGCATGCTCGCCCTGGCCGCCGACGAAAACTTCAACAACGACATTGTGCGCGGCTTATTACGACGCAAACCAGACCTAAACATCGCCCGTGTCCAAGATGTTGGACTGTCAGGCGCGGGTGATTCTGCTGTTCTTGAGTGGGCGGCACTAGAAGGACGCGTGCTGTTGACACACGATGCCTCGACTATTACTCATCATGCCTATAAACGAGTTCGGGCCGCCAAGCCCATGCCGGGCGTCTTCGAAGTCAATCGCGACGTGCCAATAGGGGAAGCAATCGAAGACATTGTATTGTTGGCCGAATGCAGTCTCGAAGGCGAGTGGGAAGGTCAAGTGCGCTACCTGCCATTGCGATGAAAGAGAAGAACAAACGGTTCGGGAATTTTTATGTGAAGACAGGGTTTTTCAATACCTGCTGGAGGAGATATGAGAGAGATCGTAAAAGACATCTATACCTGGCCCTGGTTCTCGGAGCCCCATGGCTATAATTTTAACGGCTATCTTGTCTGTCACGAGAGCGGAAATCTCTGCATCGATCCAGTGGAGCCCACGGATGAAACCTTCAAGGAGATCATTCGGCAGGGTGTCAGCCGGATCGTACTGACCAACCGTAATCACTCGCGAGCCGCAAACCAAGTGCGGGAGGGAATTTAAGGGGTCGGGATCTTTTCTGAAACGAGCTGGCCCCGGGGGAGGACGAAGCACACGTGATTGGGTGATGCTTTCACCTTTGCGTAATTGCGAAAATAAGAAAGTGCTCGCCTGCCTGAAGATCTGCCGGTTTCGGGGTCATTGGGCACTGGCAGTCCCGTTCCCAATTATGATAAGGTGATAGGCATGAAGTGGATAGTTTCTGACCCTGAACACTTGGGGGGAAAGCCACGGGTGCGCGATACTCGAATAGCCGTGGCGTTGCTCTTAGAGTGGCTGGCATCAGGAATGACGATCACGGAGATCGTAAAAGAATACCCCAGTCTCACCGAGGAAGCGATTCGTGGGACATTAGAAGAGTTAGCCCATTCAGACTTGCTCACTCGCAGTGAAAATCCTTTTAGACGAGAACATGCCTGAGTCTCTGGTGGCGGCTCTAGCGCGGCTCGGCCATCAGGTTGATTCGGTTAATCAACTGAAGCTCAAGGGAATCGACAACGGGACTTTATATCGCCAAGTCGCTGCCGACTATGATCTTTGCTTTACGCGAGATGTGGGTTTTGCCCACAACGTCCGGCAAATGGGAGAACCATCTCGGGTGAAACTCTTGCGGGTAACAGTGCCCCAGCAACGCGTTGAGGCGTTCGTCCCTGCCTTTATCGACGTTTTCCTGAAATCGGATTGGTCCAAATACGTTACAGGCGCCGACTGGCCCTAAAAAGGAGAGTATTCTCACCTTGCTGGAGGAGATATGAGAGAGATCGTAAAAGACATCTATACCTGGCCCTGGTTCTCGGAGCCCCACGGTTATAATTTTAACGGCTATCTTGTCTGTCACGAGAGCGGAAATCTCTGCATCGATCCAGTGGAGCCCACGGATGAAACCTTCAAGGAGATCATTCGGCAGGGTGTCAGACGGATCGTACTGACCAACCGTAATCACTCGCGAGCCGCAAACCAGGTTCGCGCCCGCACCGGAGGGCGCACTGCCATCCATACGGCTGATGCTTCCCATGCCAGCAGCCAAGGGGCTGAGCTTGACGATGAGTTGCGGTTAGGAGAGAGGGTAGGGCCGTTGGTTGTCGTGGGCGTGCCCGGCAAGTCTCCCGGAGAAATAGCGCTCCACTGGCCGGAGCGGAAACTCTTGATTGTAGGAGATGCCGTAATCGGGAAACCGCCCGGTAACTGCGGGCTTTTGCCCGAAAAGGTAATGGACAATCCCCAGCGCCTGCGCGGGAGCGTGCGTGAGCTTCTTACACTTGACTTCGACACGCTTCTACCGGGTGACGGAGAGGCGATTCTCCAAGGCGCCAGGGAGCGCCTTAAGGAGTTGGTGGACACCTTTCCTGATTAAACGCCTCTCCTATTCTCTGCCGCGGGCGGCTACGCCACCGACACGTTCAAGCCGTTCAAGGGTTCAAATTGTTCATAAGTATTTTCTGACGGGTTGAACGACTTGAACTAATTTCAACGATTTGAACGATATTTCGGCCGGCAGGCCACGTCTACATTGACATTGCCAAGGATTTCTAATATTTGTAAGACATACTTGATTTTACGGGTGGTTAAGTTTTATGGAAGAGATGACTGGTTTACAACATTTTCTGGAGATCCTCACCAAGCCCGATAACATCCCCATTGTTGGGATGCTTCTTCTAGTCCTATTTTTCACCTGGATCGGCCTCAGACAGGCCTTCAAGAACGATAAGCTCATCGAGGAGGGGAAAAAGGAGGAGATCCCAAAAGAGATGTGGAAGTAGATGTTAAAGGGCTGGGCCTTGTCCCTGATCCGTCGATAAGGGGCGCTTGCTTCGTTGTCGCTTCGGGCTCGCATCCTCACGTACCGCTCTGTACGCTCCGGGGCGATCTCTTGCTTCGCCTTGCACCCGCCGCCTTCTCGACGGCCAGGGTTTTTAAGGTGTTGCAAACTTACGCACGGATTATAAGTTTGTCTCTTGCTGGGATTTTGGTGATAAGTTTTTCTCTTGCATATGGACAAGGCAGCTCTTTGCTCCTCCAAGAGAGCCGGTGGGACCAGGGGAAGAGATATTTGGCCGAAGGAAAGGCGAGAGAGGCGAAGGGGGCCTTTGAAGATCTCCTGAAGAATTATCCCGAGGAGCCGGACCTACATCTCTTTTTGGGGATCGCCTCTCTCAGGCTGCGTAATACCCAGGCAGCGGAGATTCATATTAGGAGGGTTTTGAACCTAGCCCCGGATCATGTAGAGGCCAGGACCCTGCTTGGATGGCTCAAGCTGGAGGTGCACAGGGATTACGCATCGGCCATCGAGGAATATGCCAGAGTAGTTCAGTTAAGGCCTGGCTTTCCCGAGGCGTATAATAACCTTGGGGTGGCCTTTAAGAAAAAGGGAGAGTTGGAGAAGGCGATAGAGAACTTCAACCGGGCCTTGGAGCTACGTGGAGATTACGGTGAGGCGTGGAGCAACCGGGGGTGGGTTTACGCGGAGCAAGAAAAGTGGCGTGAGGCCCAAGGAGATTTTAAGCGGGCGTTGGAGCTCAACCCGGATGATGAGGGGGCTCTTTATGGTTTATCCCGAGTGCTCAGAGAGCTGCGGGATTATGCCGGCGCACAAGAGGCGTTGAGCCGGCTCATTGTCCAGTCGCCTAATTTTGTTTATTGGCTGGAATGGGGTCAACTTCAGCTTGTGCGTTATTACTGGGTTTTGCTTTTGGTCGCGGCCGCATTGTTTCTGCGCGCCCGTTATAGAAAGGTAGGAGGAAAATCCTATGGCAGTAGAGGCGACAAAGAAACGTAAAGGCACAGCGCTCCTTGCTGTGATGGACGAGAGCTGTTCGAGTTGCGCCGGTTCTCCCTTATGTGAAGTCCATTGTCCTGTGGAAGACTGTATTAACCTGCTCTACGAGGAACTGCCTCAAGGGGGATTAAAACCTTACCGGGTCTGGATAGACAATGACAAGTGCATCGGCTGTCAGATGTGCTACAGCGACGATCTCACTAAGATCCACCAGCACAAGGAGACCGGAGAGATCTACTACGAGTATGCCGGCAGGTTTTACGATAGCTCCAAAAAGCCGCTCGATAAGGAAGCGATGCCGAAGAAATTCCAGCTCCAGCTCATAGGAACGGAGTCAGAGGATCGGCTGGACAAAAAAATCTGCCCCTGGGATTCCATCAGGATGTACGAGTTCGAAGAAGGGGTTGAGGCCTCGCAGTATTTCTACAGTCCGGAAAAGATCAAAAATGTTAATGGCTTCTACGTCATCGATGCCGAGGAAAAAGAGAGACTGGAGGAGAAGCAGAAAGAGATGTTCGGAGGATAGGATCGGACCGAGGGTGTGTGAGGATGGGAAAGAAAGTCGGGCTTACCGAGACGGTTCTGCGTGATGCGCACCAGTCCTTGCTGGCTACGCGCATGCGCACCGAGGACATGCTTCCCGTGGCCGGGAAGCTCGATCAAGCGGGTTATTGGTCGATTGAGATGTGGGGTGGAGCCACCTTTGATGTCTCTCTTCGTTATTTGAAGGAGTGTCCTTGGGAGCGGCTGCGCAAGCTTCGCGCGGCGATGCCGAACACACGCTTTCAAATGCTCGTTCGCGGGCAGAACGTGGTAGGCTACCACAACTATCCCGACGATGTAGTGGAGAGGTTTATTGAACGGGCCGCAGAGGGAGGCATTGACGTTTTTAGGATCTTCGATGCCATGAACGACACGCGCAACATGAAGGTGGCGATGGAAGCGGCTCGGAGGACCGGGAAGATCGTGGAGGGGACGATCTGCTACACGATTAGTCCGGTCCATTCGGTAGACTATTTTCTCCGCCTGGGTGAGCGATTGGTCGAGATGGGGGCTCAGGTGATCTGCCTTAAAGATATGGCTGGATTGCTTGCCCCATATGTCACTTACGAGATCGTGAAAGGCCTCAAGGCACGCGTCCCGCTTCCTCTGCATCTCCACTCCCATTGCACCAGTGGGATGGCGCCCATGAGCTATATGATGGCCATCGAGGCCGGGGTCGACATTTTGGATACGGCCCTCTCGCCTCTCTCCCAGGGAACGTCCCAGCCTGCGACTGAAGCCATAGTTGCCGCCCTGCAGGGCACCCCTTATGATACGGGATTGGACCTCAGGTTCTTGGGGGAGATTGCCGATTATTTTTATGGCGTCCGGCGTAAATATGCCGAGTTTGAAAGTCCGGTCAACAACCAAGTGAAGGCTGATATCCTATCCTCTCAGATTCCCGGGGGGATGCTATCTAATTTAGTGGTTCAACTGCGGCATCAAAAAGCCGAAGACAAGTTGAATGCAATATTGGCAGAGGTGCCGGAAGTCAGAAAGGATATGGGTTATCCTCCCCTGGTGACACCAACCAGCCAGATTGTCGGGTCGCAGGCCACTCTTAATGTCATGACCGGTAAGCGCTATTCTGTCGTTCCCATGGAGACGAGAAATTACCTCATGGGGCTTTACGGTGAAGCTCCTGGCCCGGTTAATGAAGAGGTAAAGAAGAAGGTCCTGGGGAAAAAGGAACCAATTACCTGTCGCCCGGCTGATCTCCTCAAACCGGGATTGGAACAGGCCCGCAAGGAGATCGGGACTCTAGCCACCAGTGAGGAAGATGTGATTTCCTACGCCCTCTTTCCGGAGATTGCCAAGGAATACTTTCTCTGGCGCGACTCTCAGGGGGCAAGGAAACAGGCAATAAGCAATAAGCAATAGGTTTCAACCTCGCTCACGCCTTGGGCCTTTTTTAAATTACCTTGTTCAGTGGATACTCAATAATTCCGACGGCGCCGTTTTGGATGAGTTTGGGGATGAGGTCACGCACGACATCCTCGGAGATCACGCTCTCGATAGAGAACCACTTCACTCCGTGGAGCACGGCAGCGGGATAGAGGGTGGCGATTGTAGGTGCTGTGATGCTTGGAATGAGCTGAATAAGTTTTTCCAGATTGCGCTCGGCCACGTTCATCTTAATTCCGACTTTGCTCTCGGCCGAGAGTGCGCCCTGAAGCAGCAGCCGGAGCTGCTCGATTTTTCCCCGCTTCCAGGGATTTTTCCAGGCCTTCTTGTTCGCGATGAGCTGAGGGCTGGACTCCAGGAGAACCGCTACGATCCTGAGCCCATGGGCGCGGATTGTGCTTCCGGTCTCGGTCACTTCAACAATGGCATCAACTAATCCTTCGGCTGCTTTCGCCTCGGTGGCCCCCCAGGAAAACTCAACCTCCACCGGGATTTTCCTCTGAGAAAAATATCGACCTGTAAAACTAACCATTTCGGTGGCGATCCTCTTACCTTTTAGATCTTCGATCTTATTGACGCGAGAATCTTGCGGTACGGCCAGGACCCATCGCACCGGCTTGAAACTCGCCTTGGCATAGACCAGCTCTGTGACCACCTCGACATCCGAGGCGTTCTCTTCAATCCAGTCTTTACCGGTGATTCCTGCATCCAAGCTTCCGCTCTCGACGTAGCGGGACATCTCCTGCGCCCGCACTACACTGCAGCGCAGCGTTTCGTCGTCGATCGAGGGGAAATAGCTGCGGTCCATGCCGGAGATTCTCCAGCCTGACTTCTTAAAGAGATCAATAGTAGCAGCTTCTAAACTTCCTTTAGGCAGCCCCAGCTTCAACTGCTTCACTTCTTATAAACCTCCTCTGGCTTGAACACCTTTTTGGTTACAATTCGCCATTCGTTTTTTCCTTTTTTGCGGAAAAAACAGCTACGATAGCCCATGTGGCAGGCCCCGCCACCAACCTGCTTGACCTGAAGGAGCAGAGTATCATTATCGCAATCGATAAAGGCGTTTTTGACCTCTTGAAAGTGGCCGGATTCTTCCCCTTTAAGCCAGAGTGCGTGGCGGGAGCGGCTGTAGTAGTGGGCCTTTCCGGTCTTTTGGGTTTTTGTCCAGGCTTCCCGGTTCATATAGGCCACCATCAGGACCTCTCGGGACCGGTAGTCCTGAACAATAACCGGAACCAGTCCTCTTCCCTTGGCAAAATCGATTTTTTGCATCGCAATGCATTCCTTAGAAATTCCATGAGTTAACATACCTAGGGTGTGGTTTCAATCTGGTGGCTGGTCATGGAAAGGTCTACTCCTTTGCCAGAGCCTCGACCGAAAAAACTTCTAAATACCATCAAAGCCTTGCTCGTATGAGATTGGGGTGAAACCTGCTATTTCAGACAATCTTAACAAGCCTGGTTGTTTCTTGCCTTCAACACCGGGATCGCTTCGATCTTTTCTGGCGGTAGAATATGCCAATAGATGCCCTTGGGTTTTTGGTAATGGGATTTTAGGGGTATCACTTCTTCCGGCGTGATGATGGCGCTTAGAGGAATGTCATGTTCGGTCATGGGAATCTCTATCTTCAGGATCTGCAAGGCGTGAACCGTGGTGACAATGGGGGTGTAGCAATCGATTATCTTTTCTTCTATGAGGAGCGCAAATTCCAGATCCGAGTAGCCTCCACCCTTGCCGATACGGGCGCCCTTTCGATTGACCGCTACGGAGCCGCAGACGATCAGGTCAATTCTTTTGACCTCGTCCAGGGAGACGGGTCGCCCATGTTTGGTTGCCCCCTTGATTGAGGAGGCGCTGTAGGGTGAGGTTTTCAATCTTTTCGGGTCCAGCTCGATGAATGGCTTTGAGGTGTGCAGTCGAGGCACTGCCATATAGATGGTTTTTCCCTCCTCGAGGGCCCTTTGGCGAATAGCCCTCTGTGGGGAGTCCGGATTTGCTTTGATGATTTTGGCCTCCTTCCAGAGGGGGTACTGGGAGAGCAGCCGGGCACAATTTTCCGCTCCGGCAAAATTAGGTATTCTTCCCTCAGCGCCCGGGAAACGGGTCACCCTTTTTTCTTCCAGGAGCGCCCAGAGTTGCCGGCGTATTGCTTCTTTTGTCCTCATGGGATAAGCACATGCTAGAATCAGGTATAACCCGATATACCCTTATTTGGAGCCTGTACTCAATCCCCTTGAGTGTAGGTCTTTTTTCTACGATGGAGCTCTTGATTTTTATTCGGTTTATTGATATATTCAAAATAAGTTATGTTAGCCAGCATCGTCACTGCTGGTTATTCTATGTAGAGTGATTTGCCGAGTATCTATTTGGTAGCGAATGAACAAGAGATTTTCCGAACGTCTAAGTAAAGCCATTCAGGCATTGGGTATCAAGCCCACCCACTTTGCCTATAAGGCGAGGGTTCCCCAAGGGACCATCTCCAAATGTCTCAATGGCCATGTTCCCACCGCCAGGATTTTGTTGCGTTTTTCCAAGGCGTCAGGAAAAAGCGTGGATTGGCTCCTGACGGGTAAAGAGCAGGGGGGAGTAGGTCGTCAAGGGTCTGTGGCGGGAAGGCAGGCACGTTATGGCACGGCTCGGGAGTTTAAAGCCGGCGAAGGAGCTTGGGTAGACAAATTGATCAAGGTACTGCGCCGTGGCAATCGCCGCAAGAAGCAGATAGTCAAAGACCTCCTTAATGCTATGGGTCGCTGACACCCCCATTCAAAATTAAATTATTATTCCTCATCCCCAAGCCGAACTTCTCTGAAAAACTCAGCCTTTAATATTTGCGGTTTTTCCTTTTTAGTCGCGGATTGACTGTTAGGGAAGGCGAGTTGTAAAATCGCCACTTATGAGTGGATTGATCGTAGTCTATGTGACCGTAGGTTCCTCAGCTGAGGGAGATCGATTAGCGCATGCCTTGGTGGAGGAACGACTCGCAGCCTGTGTCAGTCGCATAAGACCGGTTCAATCGATCTATCGTTGGCAGGGCCAGGTAGAGCGGAGCGAGGAGGAACTCCTCATTATCAAGACGAAAAGCGGGCTCTTTGATCGCCTCAAAAAAAGGGTTAAGGATCTCCATAGCTACTCGGTCCCAGAGATCATCGCGCTGCCGATCACGGAAGGGAATGAAGACTATTTGAAGTGGCTGGACGAGCAGCTATTGGGAGATCAGGAATAGATGGTGGATCTATGCGCACGGTCAGAGAGATATCTTCTGGTGGGGTTGTGTACCGGAAGCGTAAGGCGATTACGGAAGTCATCTTAATTCGCGTCCGCGATAGGTGGTGTTTGCCGAAGGGGAGGGTGGAAGAGGGGGAGGGGCTACGGGATACGGCAGTTCGAGAGGTTCGGGAGGAGACCGGGCTGGAAGGCAAAGTGGTAGCAAAACTCAGAGATATTACTTATTGGTACACGAATAGGACTAAAGAGGGGGAGACGGTCAGGATCTTCAAGCGCGTCTATTTTTACTTGATGCGTTATCTCAGAGGAGATGTGCGCCGGCACGATGAAGAGGTGGAAGAGGCCTGTTGGTTGCCCATTTCTCAGGCCATCAAAAAACTCTCTTACCCTACGGAGCGGGAGACAATGAGCAGGGCGGCGGGCCTTCTCAGAGGGAAGGCATTGAAGAGTCACGGAGCGGTTATGCGGCGTGCAGGGACGAGTCAAAGGATATAAAATTTATGGGGGAAGTCCATGTGGGATGTTGCGGCTTTCCTATCATGCACATATGAGTGCACATGGTTTAAATCAGAGAGCATAGAATCTCCTGGCATTTTCCCCGAGGATCTTTTTTTTCTGGGCGTCGGTAAGATCGCTCCGTTCCTTGATTTCCTCCATAGAATTCTCCCTGGCCTCGGCATGGGGCATATCCGCAGAGATCATCATCTGGTCATCCCCGACGCGCTTGAGCACTTGAGGAAGGAGTTCTTCATCTCCCTCGCAGGTGAAGTAGAGGTTGCCATCTTTTAAATAGTCACTGGGGAGACGCCGGGGAAGGCCTGGGCGGTCGATGGCCTTTTCTGAATGGAAATAGTGGTCCATGCGCTGGATGAGATAAGGAATCCAGTCGGCCCCTGCTTCGAGAATGGCGACTTTGAGCTTGGGGGAGCGGTCCAGGACTCCGCCGGCAACGATGCCATAGAATCCTAAGAGGGCAGGCAGGGTAAAGGTTATTACGTGGGCTGCCATGATTGTCGTCCCGCTCGCCTTTAGCCCAGGATGGCTCCAGCCCGTGTGAATGGAGATCGGAAATTGGAGCCGTTCGGCCTCGGCGAAGAAGGGCTCAAACTCGGGCAGATCGAGTAGCTTCTCCCCAACGGTGCCGTAGATCAGCGCAGTCACAGCACCCATTTCGCGTGTCCTCTTCAACTCTTGGACCGCGGCCGGAACATTTCTCAGAGGCATGATCGCTGCCCATTTCAACCGGTCCTGGCTTACCTTGCAGACTTCGCTGATCCAGGTGTTGTAGCTCTTCATGAGTGCAGCCTCAAATTGCACGTCGTCGGTTAAAGTTTCAAGAAAGACCGTTGGAAAGATCACCTGGATGTCGACTCCAGCGTGGTCCATATCCTGCAAGCGGTCGGCTACCTTGGTCAAAGATTGACTGCCGATTGAAAAGGTCTTGCTCTTGGCGTGGATGGATTCAGGGGGGGTGCCAAACACGGTGTGGCCTCGGCCTGAAATTTTGGGGAAGATTTGCCCGTCCACCCACCAGAAGGCGTTGAGGTTTGCCAAGATGGGGCGGTTGGGCACTGTGATCGGAAAAGGCTTCCGTTCCTGATACTCTTTGTCGAGATACTCCCAAGCATTGGTAGGCTCTTCCACATGGGAATCTGCGTCGATAACTATAAAATTGGCCATTTTATTTTCTCCTTCCTACTATTTTAGAGGGTCCTTTATGGCTATTAAAGAGCATCCTGGGGAAACGTGTAGAGCAAAACTTGGTTCCTGTCAAGACAGTGTCGTTTGTTGTTTGACTCGCCAACATAACCACTATAAAGTCCGCCTGGGTGGCTCTCAACTTGGCTTAGCCTCGCGCCAGCTCTGAGTTCCGCAGATAAAAAGGAGGAGGAAGATGATCCGGCCCATCGCTTTGGCCAATACGCACATGGAGTGCCGATATTTAAAAGAGACCATCCCGGTTCTGACCGACCTTCTTGCCTTTGAAAAGGTGGGGGAGCGTCCGGGTGAAGCTACGTTGAAGCATCCGAACACCGACTGGTTGTTGATCGTTCACGAGGCCGGGCCGGATGCGCCGGTGAAACAGATGCATAACCATTTTGGGGTGCGTGTGGCGGTCAAGGGAGAGGTGGATGCGGCCTATGAATATCTGACCGCCCACAAAGAGGAATTTCGATTGGAGCAAGTTGGCAGGCCGTCTTACTCCCACGGTTCCTATTCCCTTTACTTCTTAGAGCCGGGCACGAATGGCTGGGAGATTGAGTGTTATGAAGATGTCCTCCGCAAAGAGATCGGGGGAACCAGGCTTGGTGGTGTCCGGGCCCCCCATTGGGACACACCCCTTCCTCCAGAGCGTTTCCCCGGTCGGGGTTATGTCCCGCAGGGCTTTACCCACGGGACACTCGCCTGTAGTGACATAAAAGTTTCCTGGGACTTCTACGTGAAGGTCTTAGGATTGGAGGTCCATAAAGCTAGCGACCATGTAATCTACGTCAAGCATCCCAAGAACAAATGTTATGTAGTCTCTGCTGTCCGAAAGGAATGGAAGAGCTATTCTCCGAATTTCCGTTTTACGATTACTTTAGAGTCCAAAGAGGCTGTGGCTGCGGCGCACAGTTGGCTCGCCGAGTCCGGTAACGAGCTTGGAGTGACCGATCTGCGCAAGCCCCACACAGATGGACAGGCATCTTCGTTTTTGCTGATGGATCCAGACAAAAACTGGTGGGAGCTTTCCTCTCCCAGTTGATCCCCATGCGAGAGAAGCCCATAGAGCAGATGGGTCTCAGGGAGATCCGTGACCTGTCTCGGCTGAGAATGCCGCGCGAGGCGTGGGAGCACTTCATGGGCGCCGCAGAGAGCGGCGCGACGCTGCGCAGGAACCAAAAGGCCTTTCGCCGATTTCTTTTCCGACAGAGAATTTTTCACGATATTACCAGTCCCGATACCACTCTGGAGCTGTTGGGCCGACGTCTTTCCACTCCGGTCCTGGTTGCCCCCGTAGGCAGTTTTAGTCATATCTGCGAATCGGCTGAGCGCCATGTGGTGCAGGGTGCAGAGCAGGCTGGATCAATGGTTTTTGTCAGCCATGCTTCCAAGTCGGATGTTCGCCAATGGGCTGAAGGAAGCTCCGTCCCAATGGTCTTTATGGGATATTTGAGCAAGGGGAGAGAAGAGGTTCTGAAATACGCCGGGCAGGCTGAGGAACTTGGATATGCAGCGGTTGGGCTAACCATGGACGTGCTTCAGCCGACTAAGCTCGGTGACCGCATACCTCTCTCCACCAGAGATGGTAAACCGAGAAAAGGTCATCCTGCATCTCCCAAGGATATCGACTGGCTTAAAGGAAAGGTCTCCCTGCCCGTGGTAGTGAAAGGAATTATGGGCGCCGAAGACGCGCGAATCGCAGTGGATCACGGCGCCGATCTTCTGGTGGTGTCGAACCACGGGGGCAGGATACTCGATTTTAATCGTGCTGCTATAGAAGTGTTGCCGGAAGTGGTCAAAGCTGTGGGAGAACGGGTTCCAGTGCTTTTTGATAGCGGGATTAGAAGCGGCGGGGATATTGTAAAAGCGCTAGCGCTCGGCGCCAAGGCGGTCCTTGTAGGCCGCCCGATCTGCTGGGGTTTGGGGGCGGGAGGTGCTCAAGGGGTAAAACGGGTTATCGAGATTTTCACTGAGGAAGTTAAAAGGGTGCTGATTATGACTGGGGTACCCGCAATCAGCCAGATCACAGAATCTATATTGGTCCGCGACGGATAAAAAGGAAGTTTTCACAAAGCTGTGGAAAAGTGGCGTCCTAACTAGGTGGAGGCCGATAGGTAATTCTTGATAAGATTGGACAGAATAGCCCTTCTGTCAAGTCCTGAGTACCCGAGCAGCCCTCCCGACCGCTACCAGCCTACGTCAGCGCCCACTCAGGGGCGGCGTTTTTTGGGTCTCCTTATTCA
>JAPUHZ010000229.1 GCA_027297485.1 Deltaproteobacteria bacterium | reverse complement strand
CGTGGGCGCATCGAGAAAATGTACCTTACCAGCGCGTCCCAGCATGCGGGGGGTACGACTGAGATACAGAAGAATATCATTGCCATCCACGGCTTGGGGATGCCTCGCCAATAGGGCCAGAACTCATGGATTTCGAGTTGGAATGGCAGCAGGAAGAGTTGAAAAGAACGGCACGCAATTTTCTGAGGAAGACCTGCAGCCTAGAGAATCTGCTTGAAGCTGAGGAAAGTACAACAGGATTCTCGCTATCGGCTTACCGTGAGATGGGCCGCCTCGGGTGGTTGGAAGTGGGTCTACCGAGCGATAGAGGTGGGAGCGGCGACTTCATTGACTCCTTGGTCCTTTACGAGGAGTTTGGACGAGCGGCCTTACCTGGTCCGCATTTTGTTTCCTCTTTCCTGGGGGGCCAGATACTGCTCGCTCTGGGTGGTCCGACCCATCAGGATCAGCTCCAGAGGGTGACAACCGGTGAATGGATCACGACGGTCGCACTCTATGAAGAAACGGCGGACTATGAACCACACTCCGTCAGGCTGTGCGTTGAAACTAAAGACAGTTATGTCAGCTTGACGGGGCGCAAGCTGTTTGTACCCTTCGCCCATGTTTGTGATTTCTTAATTGTTCTGGCAAGAACGGGACCGAAACCTGAACAACTGACATTTTATGTTGTCCCGAGAGATACGCGGGGTCTCGAAATCACACCGCTGCAAACGATCTCGGGCGAGAAACAATGCGTAGTCGAATTCACGAATGTCATTCTGGCTGCAGATGCAATGCTCGGTCCGTTGAACAGCGGGTGGGAGACTCTTCAGTCATTACTTCCCAGGGCCACGGTCCTTCAGGCCTCCGAACTGGTGGGGATCGCTGATGCGGCGCTTGAGATGGCTGTGGAGTATGCGAAGCAACGAATTGCCTTTGGGCGGCCGATCGGCAGTTTTCAGGCTATTCAGCATAAGTGCGCGGAGATGGTCACGGAGCGCGATGCCGCGCGCTTCCTGACGTATCAGGCAGCGTGCTTTATCAAGATGGGTGAGCCCTTGCGGGCTGAGGTCGCGATGGCGAAGGCTTTCGCGGGGACAGCTGCACGCCGAGTTACAAAAGAAGCTCACCAGATCTTTGGAGGAGCCGGATACATCAAGCAGAACCGTTTGAACTTCTACTACCGGCGTGCCAAAGGCATCGAGCTGGCGCTAGGTGATGTCAACGAACAGCTCAGGGTCATAGGAGATCGGTGGTGCCCTTGATTGATTCCGGTTTGCCTTTCAGAGTACTGGAGGTGGCCGGTCCCGCCACGGCGCCTTGCGGCCGTTTGCTGGCTGAAACCGGAGCCGACGTTATTAAGATGGAGTCACCGGCTACCGGGCGGGGTCCATCGGACACTAGCTCGAGCGCTCTTTTTCACGACACGGGTAAACGTGGAATTACCCTTAATTTGCATGCTCCTCAGGGAAAGGTCCTCTTCGAGAAACTCGCGGCTCAGGTCGATGTCATTATCGAAAGTCTCCCACCGGGAGAGTTATCCCACCTGGGCCTCTCATTTGCAAGATTGAGCGCAATCAACCCTGGACTGGTCCTGGTATCCATTACCCCTTTTGGCCAGGATGGCCCTTACAGTCTTTTCAAGGGCAATGATTTCGTGGTCTTTGCGATGGGAGGAATTATGTTTATCAGTGGGGAGCCGGGGTCTCCACCTGTCGTTGCCCCGGTTCAACAGAGTTACAGTTTGGCCGCGACACACGCGGCCCTCGGTGCTCTCTCTGTGCTTTGGGACAGGTCCCAGACGGGTTGGGGCGATTGGGTGGATGTATCGATGTTCGAATGCCTTGCGGCACAGGAGAACACTATTACGAATTATGTCGGTACGGGCAACTTTGCACGCCGGAACGGTAGCCAGCACCGCACAGCATTGCCAAGCCGCATCCTTCCCTGCCGGGATGGATTCGTGCACGTTTTTGTTACACGCGAAGAGGTTGCCTGGAAACGATTCCTGGAATGGATTGGCAATCCAAGGGACCTGGTCGACATGGATCTTGCAGAAATCAACAAGAGGTGGCGATACGAAGCACTGGTCAACTCGGTGACCGCAGAATTCTTTAGACAACATACACGAGCCGAGCTTTTTGAGTCAGCGCAGAGGGTCCATTTGCCGTGTGTCCCTGTTAATACTCCGGCTGATTTCCTCAATGATCCTCAAACGCTTTGTTACGATCTGGTTATGGACGTGCAGCGGCCTGGCTCCGGCCCTTATCGGACCTTACGCCCGCCGGTGGATCTCGTCGAAAAGAAGCACGTGCTCCCGGCTCCGCGTGTAGGGGAGCACAATCATGAGGTTTATCGAGGTCTCGTTGGTTTAGGCGCCGAAGATTTTATCCGTTATGCCGAGGCGAAAATTATCTAAGACCGACTCCAGTCCTCTGCGTGGGATACGCGTTTGCGCGTTTACCCATGTTGCAGCGGGTCCTTATGCAACGCTTCAGCTTGCCACCCTGGGGGCCGAAGTGATTAAGGTTGAAACCTCAACTCGGATTGATTATTGGCGCTATCGAGATCGCAATGACGATCCCGAATCGTCTCGTCCTTTTGCCGACCACAATAAGAATGTCCGAAGTGTCACTATCAATTTGAAACAGCCTGAAGGCATCGAGCTTGCACGTCGCCTTGTAAGCGCAAGTGACGTGGTCGTCGACAACCACAGCGCGGGTGTGATGGATCAACTCGGCCTTGGTTTCGAGCAATTGAAGTCTTGTAGATCGGATATCATAGTGGTTCACATGACCGGTCTTGGCATGAAGGGCCCCAGAAGTCGCACCGTCACCTTCGGACCCAACCTCATGTCTTTTTGCGGGATGACCTATTTATGGAATCATCCCGGACAACGAATTCCAGTCGGGTCCCAGTCTTCCTATCCCGACTATTTGGCTGGAGTTTATGCGGCCTTTACCATTGTTGCGGCCTTGCACGTTCGGCAAAGAAGTAACAAGCCGCAGCTGGTGGATCTTTCCCAGGCCATGGTCCTGGCCTCATCCTTGGGGCCGTGTTATTTGGAGGCATTGAACGGGTCTGGGGACCCCCAACCCCAAGGGAATACGAGCCTATCTTACGCGCCCCACAATTGTTATCCATGCAGGGGTGGAGATGATGCCTGGTGCGTCAT
>JAPUHZ010000228.1 GCA_027297485.1 Deltaproteobacteria bacterium | reverse complement strand
AACGGAAAAGAGTCTGACTGACGGGAGGTAGAGGGTCAGGCTTGCATAAATGAATAAAGCATTTAATGGAAAATGTCTGTCGCTCGGTACGAGCAAGCGCGCTCCTGGTCCGGCGGCTTTATGAGGAGATTGAGGAGTTACAATGCAGGAGAGAGAGGAAAGCAATTTGCCAAGAGCATACCGTTAGACTTTTGGAATTACGCGAAGGCATTTGCGAGAGCAGGGGCAGTGGTCAAGTGTGATATTGGTAACGGCCCTTACCTTGAGCCAGTGTTCTACCTATTCGGTCAGTCGATCGAATTGTCTTTAAAAGCCTTTCTTCTGGGGCGAGGAATACCTATTGGGAAGCTCAGTAGGAAACCTTATGGTCACGACCTACGATTTCTATTGAAGACAGCCGATGAACATTGTCTACGTCAAGAGATTTATTTGTATCCTCGCGATCGCGGTGCGATCATGGTGCTGAGCAAACCCTACCTACAAAGAAGGTTTCAGTATTCCCGATTGGAACTAGGAACAGGTTATATACTTCCGGATGTTT
Source organism: Deltaproteobacteria bacterium (assembly GCA_027297485.1). Next base: position 7,178 of record JAPUHZ010000228.1, on the reverse strand, counting down.
CCTTTCTCGAGCGGGCCGCAAATAGGCTGGTATATATATTACGTCCCTACTGCGAACAGAATTCTGAGGGCCAGAGAATCAGGTTTGCATAGATGAATAAAGCATTCAATGGAAAATATTTATTACCCCGTGCGCGCAAGCGCGCTTTAGGTCCGGCGGCTCATTCCGCATCCCGTTAGCTGTGCCTTGAATCGTTGGGCTATCAGGGCTAGGATAATGCCATGTTAGATTGGTCGGCTTGTTCAGCGGTCGAGCGTGATCCGCAGCGAGTAAGTGGTGGATGGGTATTTCGCGGCACGCGCGTTCCGGTCTCGGCTCTTTTTGAGAACCTCGAAGATGGTATCCAGATCACTCAGTTTATAGAGTGGTTCCCTGGCGTCACCATCGAACAGGTACGTGAGGTTCTTGACCATGCGGCTAAAAGCTTAGCTGCACCCCAGGTTGCCTGAGTGCGCATTCTCTTCGATCAGGGGACACCAGTACCCCTGCGCAAGCTCCTGAATTCTCATCAAGTCGAAACAGCTTTTGAGCGGGGTTGGAGTACGTTGACGAACGGCGAGTTGCTGGCGGCGGCAGAGCGGGAAGGCTTCGAAGTTTTTGTCACTACTGACAGGAACCTGAGCGATCAGCAAAACCTCGGTGGGCTGAGAATCGCAATCATCGTGCTGTCATCCACCAGTTGGACTCGCATTGAGAAAGCTGCAACAGCAATCAAACAAGCCCTTGATGCCACTTCGCCGGGGAGTTTCAAAGAAGTGAGTATCCCATAGGATCAAGTCCGCTCTTAGCTCTTGACGTGTCTTTGGAAGGGGGAGAAGGCCGCAAAGGGGGCCAGAGGGTCAGGCTTTCGTAGATGAATAAAACATTCAATGGAAAATATCCATTACCCCGTGTGCGCAAGCGCGCTCCGGTTCCGGCGGCTCATCCCGCACTCAGCGGTATCGAGTTAGACAGAAGATCGCCAATGGGGTATGCTTTGCTTATCATCGGAGGCTGTTTGTGAAGAACGAGTTTACGGCAATTATCGAACAGGATGGCGAGTGGTTTATTGCTTATTGCCCCGAGATTCCAGGTGCAAACGGTCAAGGTCGGACCAAGGATGAAGCACGGGAGAGCCTGGCCGGAGCGATTGAACTTATTTTAGAGGATCGACGGCAGGATGCCTTGCGTGCTATTCCTCCTGACGCCATTCGAGAAACCGTTACCGTCAAGTGAAGCGGAGCACGTTGCTCCAGCACCTTCGGAGGCACGGTTGCTAGCTCAAGCGAGAGGGTAGCGCTCACTCTCTCTGGGCCAACCCTAATACTGGATCTGTGGAGGCAGTGCCTCGTCACACTGAGATTCCCAACAAGTTGGTTAGAAAGATCTGTCGTAACCTCTCGGTTCCCGAAATTGGAGAGGGGTAAGACCTGTCTAACCCGTGAAGACTGAACTGATGCCAAACAATCCGATATTTGGGGGACTTCCATTTTGTTTGGTATGTCTTAGGCGGGAGTCTAGGCAGTGAGGTTTACCTAGAAGAATAAAGCATTTAATGGAAAACCTCCATTGCCCCGCGCCCGCAAGCACGCTCCGGGTCCAGCGGCTCATCCCGCACCCCTCTAGATTTGTAAGGTACTGATTCTATTGAAAAATCGTTGCCAATAATTTTTTACTTGACATGGAGACTATAAAATGTACCCTCGATCCTCTTGATAATTAGCCGGGTGTGGTATATTAAAAGGCCGGAGGTATCAGGTTGATGCCTCCGAGCACGTTTGTTGGAGTGACCTATGCCTCAGATTATTATCTTTTTTGTGGCCCACTGGGTGCTGTCCATCTTCTGCCAGACCTTCTTCCTGCACCGCTACGGCGCACACTCGATGTTCACAATGAGCCGCCGATGGGAACGCTTTTTCCATCTGATGACGTTCGTGTGTCAGGGCAGCTCCTACCTGAACCCACGTAGCTACGCCTACTTGCACCGGGAACATCATGCGTTCAGCGAGACGGAGCGGGACCCGCACTCGCCCCACATCTATAAGAACCTTTTTACGCTGATGCTGGTCACCAAGAAGCGCTACGACGACTTCAACCATGGACGTGCCCTGCCTGAGGCGCGCTTTCAGAACCCTGCCCCCCCGGATTGGCCCCTGATCGACAAATTGGGCCGAAGCGGGCTTGCCCATATCGCCTTTGGGAGCTTGTACACGGTTTTTTATCTTGTCTACGCGCCACACTGGGCGTTTTACCTGCTGCTCCCTGTTCACTACCTGATCGGCCCGATCCATGGCGCCATCGTTAACTGGTGTGGTCACAAGTACGGCTACCGCAACTTCGAAACCACCCAGACTGACAAGTCCAGGAACACACTGTTCTTCGACTTCCTGACCGGGGGCGAGCTGTTCCAGAACAACCACCACAAGTACGTCATGTCGCCGAACTTCGCGGCCCGTTGGTTTGAAATCGACCCGACCTATCCCGTCATCAAGCTCCTGGCGTGGCTCAAGATCATCGATCTCGGCCCATCACCGCAGATAGCGCGTTACCCGGCACCAGCCGCAGGTTGAGAGTCAAGTATTTTTCTCCGCATTGACGTCATACTCCAGCGGCAACGTTTTTGACCCCATCAGGCGGTTTTACGTCACTAGTGATATTCGATCTTGTTCTCCTGCCGCTTCATCTTCACAGGTGGTGATAATCACGACAGTTATGATAAATTAGAGGACTATGATGCCTCCCTTGGAACATATCCGTCACTTTACGGCAGCTAATCCGGGATACATGACCCTGGAAGGCACAAACCAGTATCTCCTGGGTCGCGATGAGATCACTGTTATCGACGTTGCCCTCACGTCGAAGGAGAACATCGACGGGATCTTAGAGCAGGTGGAGGCTATGGGGGGGAGGAAAATTGAAAAGATTCTTTTAACCCACATCCATAGGGATCACTCGGGTGGCGCTCTGGCGTTAAAAAAGCGGTGCGGCGCAAAGCTGGGAGTCTCCAGATTGCGCGCCGGTTTTCTCGGCGGAGAGGATTTCACTTACACAGGTGGTGACAGGATTTCTTATGATGGTGGTGAAGTGGTAGTGGTCCATACGCCAGGCCATGAGTCCGGTCACTGCTGCTTCTATGAGTCTAAGCAGCAGATACTCTTTACGGGTGATCATATTCTCGGTCGGGGGACCACGGTGATCCCACCGCCGGATGGGGACATGGCCCTGTACATCCAATCACTGGAAGGGCTGCTTGAGTTAAAGATTCGATTGTTGCTGCCGGGCCATGGCCCTACAATCCATGACCCCTATGGGAAGATCAAGGAATACATCGACCATCGGTTGATGCGCGAGAAGGAAGTTCTTCAGTCCTTACGGCACGGTGACCAAACCATCCCCTCTATGGTAGCCGCGATTTACACGGATACCCCTGCCGCTCTACATTCCGTGGCTCAGCTCTCCGTCGAGGCGCACCTGCTCAAATTGATCAAGGAGCGGCGTGTGGGCAAGGAAGGGGAGCGTTACTTTATAGTAGAGAGGGGTTGACGAAATCGGCTGACCGGATCAAATTATATCGACCATGGGGTTTGAAACCCCGAGGTCGGCCCAAGGGAAGATCTATGGGGGAAGAGCTGCCGCTTCTCCCCTTTGGAAACCCCATCGGTTATGTGCCCGCGGCTAGCCGCGGGGTATGCTAATATTCAATCAAAAGGAATCCGCAGGGGTTCGGTTCCCGTATCCAATTCTTTCCAATGGACCTCGGCGATCTCCTCCGAGTACGGTGGGGGGATGCCATTCAAAAAGAAAACAAAGTTCTCTCTAGTCTGCAGGAGGGGCGAATGATCACTTTGTGGCGGAGTCGTGGGATTATCAGCACTAATACAAACGCAGTAAGTAAGTTTACCTTTCCTCGGTGGAAGGAGCCTTCAGGCCGAGGGAAATGGGCCAGTGCCTCGAGGGCCGCCGTCCCTACCCCTTCACGTGATTATTCCTGCCGTTTGGGCCTGCACCAAGCCTCACGTTCGGTTCCCTCGTCCTTCAGTCTCCTTCCCTTCGGAATAGCCTCAATGTAACAAATTTAAATACATTTGTATTAGCAACTGAATTCTGCATTCTGTATTCGGAATTCCGGATTTAGCGTTCGGAATGCCGTATCCAGGCAGCTATTTCTCCATGATGATGATCGGAAATCCCTTGCGCGCCAATTGACGGGCATATCTCTCGGCCTCGCCACGGGTGGAGAAGGTACCCAGTTGGACCCGATAATAGGTGGTATCCTCACCGTGAACAGGGACAATGGATATTTGGGATATCTGAGGATGACTTTTGCCCAACTGGTCTTTGAGGCCCTGTGCGTTTTCGATATTGGTGAAAGAGCCGACCTGGAGAGTATAATCCAGGCTCTGGCGGATCGTCTGAATTTTGTATGGGCCGCCGTCGATGACTTCGAGGCGCACCGGGATCGTTCCAGGCCCAATCATCCCTAGGGATTGGGCTGCGGCGTAAGAAAGGTCGATAATTCTTCCTTTGGCGAAGGGGCCGCGGTCGTTGACGGTGACCTCTATGGATTTTCCGTTAACCAGATTGGTGACCCTGACCCGTGTGCCGAGGGGTAACGTCTGGTGGGCTGCGGTTAGTTCGTTCTGGTCGTAGATTGTCCCGCTAGCCGTAGGTCGGCCATGAAATCCCGGGCCATACCAGGAAGCGATGCCGGTTTGGCTAGCGCGACTCCCGGACAGCGAGGTGGTAAGGACTTTAACCTTGGTTGGAGGTAAGGAACAGGCGATAAAGGAGCAGAGAAAAATGACCTGGAATAGTCTATACCAAATACTCGTCGGCCATAGGTTGAAGAACAGGAGCGGTATGGGGAATCTGCGGATCATTAAAATCGGTATTATACAGGAATGGGGTATGGGACGAAAGGCGCTATTGGCAGGTCGCTGTGGGACCGTTTACCTGGAAAGAGGATTGTGGTAATTTGATCTGTAATTAAAAGGAGTTTTTGCTCTTATGTCAGGCCATTCAAAGTGGAGTTCCATCAAACACAAGAAGGCAGCTAAGGATGCCAAGAGGGGGAGGCTGTTTACCAAGCTGATCAAGGAGATTACTGTTGCCACTCGATTGGGCGGGAGAGATGCCGATGCCAACCCCAGGTTGCGTACAGCCGTCATGGCAGCCAAGGCCGCCAGCATGCCCAACGATAATATCGATAGGGCGATTAAAAAAGGAACCGGGGAACTTGAGGGTGTTTCTTATGAGGAGATCCATTATGAGGGGTATGGAGCGGGTGGAGCGGCCATTATGGTTCATGTCCTCACGGATAATAAGAACCGCACCGTTCAGGAGATCCGTCGCATCTTCGCTAAGTGTGGGGGAAGTTTGGGTGAGAGCGGTTGTGTAGCATGGATGTTCGACAAGAAGGGTTTGATTACTGTCGATAAGTTGCAGATCGAAGAGGACCGTCTGGTTAGCCTTGCCCTGGATGTTGGGGCGGAAGATGTGCGCGAGGAGAACGGATTTTTCGAAATCGTGACGCGGCCTGAAGATTTCGAAAAAGTGAGGGACTACTTAGAGCGTGAGAAAGTGGCTACGGTAACCGCGCAGGTGGCCATGGTCCCCAAGAGTACGGTGACCCTGGATGGAAAATGCGCGGAGCAGGTTCTGAAGCTCACTGAGGAGCTTGAGAACCATGATGACGTGCAGAGCGTAGCGGCCAATTTTGACATTCCCAACGAATTCATAGAAAAGGCCGGTTGATGGGTATTCGACTGGGTTATGATCATGGGGTCAGGCTATGTGGGGGGAGTCAGAGGGTGTTGGGGATTGACCCTGGCACGGTTGTCACCGGTTGGGGGGTCGTAGCGATGGAGGGGAGTTCCCTTCTTCATCTGGCTCACGGCACGATAGTGTCTTCGCGAAGCTGTGGGCAGGGGAGCCGATTGAGCCGGATATACCGCGGGCTTCAAGAGGTCATTAAGCGCTATGAGCCGGAAGGGATAAGCCTAGAGAAGGTCTTTTTCGCCCGCAATGCCCAGAGCACTCTGAAGCTGGGACAGGCCCGTGGGGTGGCCCTATTGGCTGCAGCTGAGAACAATGTTGCCATCCACGAATACGCCTCCGCTGAGGTCAAACTGGCTGTTGTCGGTTACGGTCAGGCCACCAAGGAACAGGTACAAAAAATGGTTGCCTCCCTCCTTCACCTCTCTGGACGGCTCCCCGACGATGCGGCTGATGCCCTTGCTGCTGCCATTTGCCAACTTCATCAAGGCGCCTTTCATGCCCGGGTGATGGGGGCGCTGTCTGGGCTTGGGCAAGAGGTACATCGATAGACAATACCGTAAGTCGCTCAGTCGTATAATCCTTTGCCTCCTATGTGAGGAACGCACAACCAGTAGCGATAACCAATAACAAATCAACGAATAACGAGTAGCCAATTGTGATTGCCAAGATTAGTGGGACCCTTGAGCACAAGCTGCCCAGCGAAATCACTGTCGATGTAGGGGGAGTAGGATACCATATTTTTATTTCCCTGAGCGTCTTCTATCGTCTACCGGAAGTTGGGGAAGCTGTCAGCCTTTATATTCACACCCATATGAGAGAGGATGCCTTGCAGCTCTTCGGCTTTCTGGAACATAAAGAAAAGCAGGTCTTTCTTTTCCTGAGGAGCATGGCAGGGATTGGGCCGAAACTGGCTGTCAATATTCTTTCCGGAATTACAGCGGATGATCTGGCTCGGGCACTCAAAGAGGGAGACCAACCACGACTCCTCTCAATTCCTGGGGTAGGGAAAAAACTTGCGGAGCGAATGATCGTCGAACTGAGAGATAAATTTTTGACAATCCCCTCCGAACAGGTAGGATGGGCTGACGGTTCCCAGTTGATGCGGGATGCGATTTCCGCGCTCGTAAACCTAGGTTATCGGCGCGGGGAAGCAGAAAAGAGCGTGCGCGAGATCACTCGGAGAGGGGAGGGAACACTGACAGATGTGTTGAAAGAGGCCCTCCAGAGACTCAGTCACTGAGGAAGTGCGGATTGCAGAATCCAGGAGACAGAAGCCAGAATTACTAAGGAGTTCATTAGTAAGGTGTCATCAGGCGACCGAGGGGCGAGTCCTGGAGAGCGCGGGCACAGGGACGTGAAGGTTGCGTTCTGGCCCGGGCGGTGGGAATAGCCACCCTTGGAGAGGACGGGGGGTGGTCTAC
>JAPUHZ010000227.1 GCA_027297485.1 Deltaproteobacteria bacterium | reverse complement strand
ACCTTCAACCCCTCCACCAGGCGTTGCTTTAAATTGGCTTCGCTAGTCTTCTTTGCTGTAGCCATGTGTTCTTAACTCCTATTTTCTAACCAAGAACGATCTTTGTCTTCACTGACCTAGAGTCTTAATCCCCTTGTACATCTCCCTCACTCTGTTTTTCGATTCTGCATGGTCGCCATGCTTGTTCTCAGTTCCTTCGATTAGATTTATCCTCCATAACGCCGAGCAGTGTTCATGTCAAGCGCCGAAGTTAACCCCGTGGAATAACAGCATGGTACGATGATTGCAGTCTCGGTAGAGGGGCTATTCCACGGGGTGAAGGCTTTGTTACAAATCAAACATCAAAGAGCTTACCCTCACAGTATGAAGTCCTCAATTGATCGTACGACTCAACTAAAGCGCCGTTAATTGCGTCTTGTAATGATTGACAACCCTTTCACCCGTGATAGCGGCAGATCAGCCTAGTTAAAACCTTTGCTGACCAAGCAGCGATCACCATCGAGAACATCAGGCTGTTCAACGAGACAAAGGAGGCCCTGGAGCAGCAGACCGCGACGAGTGAAGTGCTCAGCACCATCAGCAGCTCGCCGACCGACCTGCAGCCCGTTTACGAGACTATGCTTGCATTGGCTCGAACTCTATGCTAGCGAGGGATTTTGGTTAGAAGGTACGGCCAGTGAACGGATGACCAGGATTAATAACGGCTTGACCAAACATTACGGGTTTGATCGTAGCTTCGAAGAGATCCGCTACTGAACTTTGCACATGGGGGTTAACGAGGAGCACATAAAGTTGGACCCCTTGCGGTTGAAAGATACGCAGTCACAGATTACCAACAAGCTTTGGTTCGCAGTGCTGTGCAGAAGACCTTGGATCAGTTCTGGCTGGCCTGGGACGGCATCCAGCGGGCCTTTGTGTATCGTGATCAGGTTTATGTAAGGTGGAGAAACGGTTCATAGACCAGAATATCCAGACTTGCGAGAAATAGCTGCAACTCACAACCTACCTGTGGTGGAGGGTTTGTTGGGCGCTTTGGGTTGGCAAAAGCAATGTCGTAAGGAGGTTTTAAATGACCTTAGTGCAAAAGTACGATAAGATTTTGGATCAAATGACTCGTGATCTCTTCGAGACCAAAGAAGTCAAGAGGTTCCTCGAAACAAGACTGACTCGAAGCAGAGCCCAAATTATTTCGCAGCAATTCGGGTTGTTCGTGCGTTATAGGCGTTCCGCTTGGGCGTACCTGTTAGCTCGCAGCCCTCATATGGAAGTAAAGCGTGAACTGCTTAAGCATGAAACCGAGGAACTTTTGCACGACCCGCGATGTGGATCCGATCATTATAGTTTATGGATTGCCCACGGAAAATTGGTCGGTTTGACAGAAGAACAGGTCAATAACGCCAAGCTTCTGCCGACAACGAGGGCGGCGCTCAACGGGTGGATTTACCTGGCAATGTACCGGCCTTGGTATGAATCGTTAGGCGGTGTCGCCGTGCTGGAACGGACGAATATAGACAGTATTGTTCCAGGTGGGGCGCACCAAACGCGGGCGGAAAGAAGATGGATTGAAGATCTCGGAGTTACGGCAGAGCAGCTGCCAAACTTCCGAGTTCATAGAGAGGCCGACATCGATCACCAGAGCGATATCATGAACATGTTGGCGAAGTATATCAGTTCGGAATCGCAGTGGGAAGGCATCGTTGACGCCTCGGAAGAATCCTATGATTACTGGCAAGTATTTTTGGGTGGCATTGCAGAGGCTATGGTCGAAGTGGTGTAGTTTGGCGAAACAAGTGGATATACGAAATAAGCCAAGAACAAAAGGAGGGTACGATCATGGCTCGCTTGCGTCACGTCGCTATCGCGACGAAGGATCCCGAAAAATCTGCAGCCTTTTACCAAAAGGTATTTGAACTAAATTTTGTAAAGAGAGCACCCACCTCAATTACCGATACCCAGACATAGTAGAGAAAAAGTATATCTCTGCTGGAGCGGAAACGATCGAGCCTAAACTGGGAACGGGTATTAAAGAGTTCTGGAAGATATTTCGCTAAAACGAGGTAAAAGCTTTACTTTCTGTACAATTGTTTTTTAATTTGAAAGCTATATTTGGAGGAAAGGAACCTCTCCAGTGTCCAAAAAACCGACAACATTCGATGAATGGTACATAAAGAGTTCGTATCAAGCATTCGTAAAACAAGAGGGTTTGCCACTTTATGAGGGCACTTTCCTGGATGACCTGGCGAGTCTGCCATTAGAAGATTGGGCAAGGAGAGGTGGAAAGGCTGCTTATACTCGTCTAGGAGATCAAGAGAACTATAATTTGCAGATTGTTGAAATTCCACCTAAGGGTGAGTTGAAACCTGAGCATCACATGTATGACTCGGTGATGTACGTGGTTAAAGGGAGAGGTGCGTCTACTATCTGGCAGGAAGGCGAACTTAAACATACTGTCGAATGGGAGGAAGGAGCGCTGTTAGCTATACCATTGAACGCCTGGCATCAGGAGTTCAACAGCTCAAGTAGTGAGCCTTGTAGAATAGTCTTTGGAACTAATATGGCCCAAGTCATCAATCATTATCATAATATGGAGTTTGTGTTTAGCAATCCATTTTCTTTCAAAGACAGGTTTTCAATCTCTATGGCGGACTTTTATGCTTGGGAGGGCAAACGATGGAATGTAGCCTTGTTTGAAACCAATTTCGTACCAGACGTCAGAAAATTCTCTCTGGAAGCTGCCCCTGAAAGAGGAAATCGCATTTCCCACATGCGTTTTTCAATGGCTAGTTCCGCTGTCGGTGTTCACATCCAGGAGGTTGCTGAGGGGACTTACGTATCGGCGCACAGGCATCTCGCTGGAGCACACGTGATAACCGTCGATGGCGAGGGATATGAGCTCCTCTTCATGCCGGGCGAGGAAAAGAAACGTTGGAAGTACACGATAAAACCATTTACAGTCGTCGCTCCTCGAACGAACGAATTTCACCAACATTTTAATACCGGCACGAGTGCTTACCGATACTTGGCGATTCGGGGACAAACAAATCCTCTCAGGTTCGGCGGAGGCGGTGGGTACAACCCTACATGGAGTGCTCAGAATAAGGATCCAAATGCCGTTGTATTCCAGATTAATTACGAATTCGAAGATCCCTCGATTCGTGAAGAATATTATAAGGAATTAATAAAGAAGGGCATAACCTCTAGGCTTCCCCCAATTAGTCAAGGAAAGAATTAAGCGTTACCGTGCGTTACGACAGCGGTAGTTGGGGACATCCGGATATCGTTTGCCGCTGCTAACTAGGCCATCGTATAGGAGGTGGAAAGTGCCTTACGCGGATCTTCAAAAGCACATATCTAATCTCGAGGAAAAGGGTCTTCTCGTTCGCATTAAACGACCTATTAACAAAGACACGGAGCTGCATCCGCTGTTCCGTTGGCAATTTCTTGGGGGTATCCCAGAGTCGGAGAGAAAGGCATTCCTGTTCGAGAATGTCGTGGATGGCAGCGGTCGCTCTTACCCCATGCCTGTTGTGATTGGGGCTTTGGGGGCCTCTCCAAGAATATATGAGATTGCCATAGGATACCCGCTCGATGAAATTCCTCAACGCTGGCAAGATGCTGTAGCGCACCCCATGGAACCTATAATTGTGGAAAATGGGCCGGTTCACGAAGTTGTTCTTACGGGCTCAGAACTTGATCACGAGGGAGGGGGATTGCTCCAGTTCCCAATCCCTATATCGACCCCCGGATTTGACAATGCTCCTTACACGACGTGCTCGCATTTTTTTACAAAGGACCCCGAAACACGTATTCGGAACCAGGGAAACTACAGAGGTCAACTCAAGGGACAAAAGGTAATTGGCCTTAATGCCGGGGTCCATCAGGACGTTTATAAGCATTGGGAAAAATGCAAACTTCTGGGAAAACATCTGCCCGCCGCACTGGTTATAGGAGCCCCGCCTATAGTGTCACACTGTGCCGTAATAAAAGCGGCCTATGGTGTAGACGAATTAGGCATCGCCTCGGCGTTGGCAGGCGAACCAATTAAATTGGTTCGTTGTAAGACGGTAGACCTAGAGGTGCCGATGGACGCCGAGATTGTCATCGAGGGCCTGCTCAGAACGGACTTTCTTGAACCCGAGGGCCCGTTTGGCGAATCTCACGGTTATATTCATCCTCGAACGCTTTCCCCCGTCATGGAAGTCACTGCAATTACCATGAAGAGGCGTCCGGTTTTTGCGACATTTATGAGCCAGATGACTCCTAACGAGTCGAGTGCAAGCAGAAAGACCGGATTCGAGGCATATTATCTCAATCATCTTCGCAATGATCTTGGTCTGAAAAGCGTGTTAAAAGTCGCCATGCACGAAAAGTTGACCAATCTCAGAAAACTTATCATCGTGCAGATGAGAAAATCTGCTGAAAATGAGGTTTGGAGAGCATTGAATGCCGTCGCAAACTATCAGTATGGGGTGGGTAAGTTTATAATCGCGGTAGATGAAGATATTGATCCTCGGAACATGGATGCCGTTTGGTGGGCAATTTGTTACCGATCGAAACCACACAAAGATATCATGATTTTACCAGGAAGAGTAAAAGGTCATGCTCCGCCGTTCGAGGAAGAAAATCGAATCGCCACGGCTAAGGAGGTATTTTACCGCTCGGCAGACGACTCGGCTCTCCTGATTAATGCTGTCCTGAAGGAGCCGTTCCCACCAATTTCTCTGCCCAAGCGCGAATACATGGAAAAAGCCAGGCAAATCTGGGAGGAACTCGGGTTACCGGCCCTCCGTCCCGAGAGTCCCTGGTTCGGGTATTCTCTCGGACAATGGGATGATGAGTGGGAAAATGAAGCTCAGATGGCTGTTCAAGGTCGATATTTGGAAACGGGCGACAAGCTGGCCAAGAAAAGAGTAAAATCCTGA
>JAPUHZ010000226.1 GCA_027297485.1 Deltaproteobacteria bacterium | reverse complement strand
TGGCCAGGTGCGACTTCAAAAAAATCGATGAGACCCGCCAGAACTGGCCCTTCCTCAGGGACCGACGCATCGACGCCTATGGGGCTCTCACAGAGCGATTTCTCGATTGACCCTGCCGCTCGAGTAGCCAGTCCAGCATTTCCACTCAAAGCTTTCAGCAGTCAGCTATCAGTCATGAACTGAAAATTGAATACTGATGGTGAAGGCTAATCTCATTTGGGTCTGTGGGAAGAAGCTCATGCCCTGCCGGATCAAGGTCCCCAGGAAGAAGAGATTACTTTTGACCCCACCTACGGTTCGATAAACTCACCGTCCCGGGGAAGATCGAGGGACAGCCAGTTAATGTAAAAACCCTCACTCCCAGATCGAGGCAACATCCAACTCTGCAAAGAAATTCCTATCATTATCAAGTAACACGTGGCTGAATCCAGCGTCTCTACGAGAAATTTACACGGGAGCATAAGAGAACGGAGGTGAGAGGGAGTTGGTCAATGAGAGTGTTAATACAAGATACAAGACCAGACCCCACTCACGAAAGTCGCTGAATCCGGAATTCTCGCCGTCACAGGAGGCCTTACTACGCGGCCGGTTGGAGGACCTCGCATGTCGCGAGAAGCCGGTCAGCGTAGGCAAAGGCTGTGGTCTTTAACCAGCTCGGTCGAATGCGTACAAGCCAGCCCATAACGAAAAGGGCATTCAGCACGGTTACACCGAGGAGAGCAGGGGATTCAGGAATGAGCGCCAGACCTTGTTGGAAAAAGAGGACGAACCCGGTCGCGAGCGTCGAGAGGAACGCGATTCCAATTCCGATTGGTTTTAGGCCCCAAAGGTTTCTGCGAAACCCGTACTCACAAAGCGCCTGAAACACCAAATGGAATTTGGAGTGGTCCCGCGTGTGTTCCCGAAGATAGTTCGCAGCCGCTTCGTACGTTTCATCGGCCTCCCTTGGGTTGGCATGTTCCTGCTCCGCGGTGGGAAAGATAAGGCCGGGTTGAAGTTCTTGAAGACGTTTGTGGTAGCGCGTGAGCAGTTGTTGATTCGAGGCGTCCCGGTGGCGAAGCCGTTGTGTAGTCGGTTTGCCTCCCCAGCGCTCGTAGAGCTGCGGCTCCTTATCCCTTCCGGCATCTCGCCCTAGTTCCGCGATGAGAAAGGTGCCGCCACAAGCAACGATTGCAGCCCAAAGCGGGGTCCACCACGTTGCACCGTCAGGATAGAACGCGATAATGGCGAGGGCGGCGGGCAGGACGGTAAGGAGCGGCGGTAGCAACCGTGCTCGAAAGGTATAGGCATCGATGGGAGATTTCATGATCGCCGCCCGCTACTCCTCGACCTCGGAAAAGAAAGCGAGGGGCGTCGCGCTAGAGTAGTCGCTTCGGTCAGGCGCGTCCTCGTGGTGCCAAAGGTTCACACCCTGAGTGGTGTACATATAAGCCCCTCGACGCCGGAATGCGTTTGCTACCTTTCGCGAGGGGTGTTTCGGCTCGCCCTTTTTGGCGGCCGAAAGGAAAGCGGAGCGAGTTTTCTTGTCTTCCGAGTTTGGCTTTCCGAGGAGGCGGTTTAGCACGGTGGGCCCCACGTTACGCCGGCTTCCGTGGTGAGGGACCTGGATGAGCTTAAGCGTATCCTTGTCGAAACCGTCAGCGTCAAGGAAGTCTGCCACCTGCAGAAGAGCGGGTTGACCGGCGTCGCCTGTGAGGATGTACGAGTTGCCGTCAACCGTAAGGAGCGAGATGGAGCTCGAGTTGTTTTCGGGGCTGGTTTCTCCTTCGTCGGTTAATGTCTCGAAGCCGAAGGTTTCGTCGATGAAATTTGTTACAGAATCTGCAGCCTTTTTAAAAATGTCCTCGAGCCCCGTTGCGAATACGGACTTAGGCTCCGGGGTGCCACGGAAGTTGGGAAGGAGGCTCTGGTAGAAGTCCTTCGTCGGACCGAGAATTTTAAACGTTCCGTCCGGAGTGTGTACGCCACTGAAGGGCTCGACGATTTTGATGCCCTTTTTCTTCGCGAGCGCCTCAAGGTCCGCGGCAGCATCGAGCGACTTTCTTAGGTGAGCGCGGACGCTCTGATCGGTAACCCTGCCGGACTTGAACATGTCGGCGATGTTGTTGGTGTGCTCGTGTTTCCACGGTTGGTGCATGAGAAGCGTACCGACCTGGAGCTCCTCGAGCACGACAATGAGACCATTCGCGTGGTCTTCATCGGGGTGGGTGGAGAGAACGATATCGACGAGGTCAGTGCCGTAGCGGGTTTTAACGAAGTCGACAAGCTTGTTCCCTATCTCTTTGAATCCGCCGTCGACGATGGCGACCCACTGGTTCTCTCGAGAACCGTGGAGATCACCCCATCGAAGCGCGATGGCGTCGCCGCTCTGGGATTCGTCGCCAACCGCGAGAAAGTCGATTTCCAGACCCATGGTAAGAACTCCTTGCTGTTACATTAATCGTCATGTACAATGTGACGAAATCGTCAAGCGAGGGGCCTAAAAAAACGGCCTACCGGCCAATACGAAATCGTCACATATTATTGTACGAAATCGTCAAGGAGAAGTCAATGGGATCAGACAATGCTTTTCCGGCAAGGTTGCTGGCGGCCCGCAACAAGCGCGGCCTCAGTCAAGACGAACTGGCCAACCGAGCAAAACTCCAACCCTCCGCCGTTTCACACTTTGAGACCGGCACCCGAAAGCCGTCCTTCGATAACCTCAAACGACTCGCCGATGCCTTGGAAGTCACGGTCGACTACCTTATGGGCCGGACCAACACTCCCGGCGCAATCCTCATGGAGGGTGACGAACTATTCCGCCACTTTGAAAACCTCACCGCCGATGATCGTGAAATCGCCCGTGATTTCATGGCTAGCCTGGCCAAACGCCGCGAACAACAAAAGGGGTCTAAGTCTTAATGACCAGCTTTGCGTGGCAGGCCGCCGCCACACACGAAGCAGAGCTGTTTGTCCGCGAGCTCGGCATTGACGCCCTCCCGGTCTGCCCGTTCTCTATTGCCAAGGAGCTTGACATTGACGTCAGGCCACTGCCGCTGCGCTCCCGCGGCGTCTCAGGCATGTTGCTTCGCCACGGCAATGATTTCGGAATTCTCTATGCCACCTATCTCGATAATGAGGGGTTTCAGCGATTCTGTGTGAGCCATGAGCTTGGTCACTACCGTCTCCCTGGCCATCCGGAGAGCGTTCTCATAAACGGCATGCACACCTCCTACGCCGGATTCGTCTCTAAGGACCGCTTCGAGCTGGAAGCCGACCACTTCGCGGCCGGTCTGCTTATGCCTCGTTCCCTATTCGATCCCGTCCTGCATAAGGCCGGTGACGGTCTCGACGCCATTGAAACCCTCGCCAATCAGTGCGTCACATCTATGACAGCGACAGCCATTCGCTATGCTCAACGCACACCAAACGTCGTTGCCGTCGTCGTCAGCGCCGGCCATCAGATCGACTATTGCTTCATGTCGGATGCTTTGAAGGAGATTCGTGGTCTAGACTGGCTGCGAAAGGGCAGCTCGATTCCCCGCGGCACCGTAACCTACTCCTTCAACGAAGACCCGAACAATGTTGTCCAGGCGCAGCGCGCCGACGGGGAAACAACGATCCAAGACTGGTTCGGCGGCTCCCTCCGCGTCGAAATGTTTGAAGAGGTCCTTGGCCTGGGTAGCTACCGGAAAACGCTGACTGTCTTATCTGTCTCAGAAATTCCAAATCCTGAAGAGCTGGAGGAAGAGGAAGAACTCACCGAATCCTGGACCCCTCGATTTAGGCGCTGACATTGCTGATTATTTGGCAGCCAGAGAAAAACGGCTTTGCAGAATCTCCCAGGAGCGACGATCTCGAGTCGACCCTTATCCTATCAAAGGGGACGTTGCTTCCTAATGTTCTTTTCTGTCTCGCCGACTGTGAGCACTCTTTCCCACTGTCCCCGAGCGGTGCGGCCGCGTTACTCAGCCCGGTAGACCGACGAAAATTGGCGTCAGGATTGCAAAATTGCAAAGCTATTCTTTGCGAAAAAGATTCATATCTGTTGGAGCTGGTTTGGAATATTCATTTGAATCCCGTAAGATAGAAAATTATTGAAGATCCCTTACCTATCTCTGGGGCAGCCACCGCACTTGGAAATCAGGGACTTCGCAAAGATAAAAATTAACTGTATTTGGCGAAGAACTTAACAAGGTCTTTATCAAAAAGGGGCTAACTACTCCGAGTTAGCAACTTTGCAATCCTGACACCTACATCAATCACACACTTTGGCCGACCGATGCGGTCTCTTTCACGCCGTACGATTCT
>JAPUHZ010000225.1 GCA_027297485.1 Deltaproteobacteria bacterium | reverse complement strand
TATCGGAGGTGCTCGATTCTGCGTGTCCACGCCCAGAGAATTGACTCCCGAAGCAGATTTGGCGGTATTAGCTCGAAAGTATCGTTTCCGTTTATACCTGAAACAATATCATTGGTTTCCTGGTCCGCTTCTGAAACAAGAGCAACAAAGTCGAAACGTCGCAGGTCTTGGGAATCGAGAAAGCCGCTTTCAGGATGGACTGCCATGATCCCATACTGAAAGGAGGCCATAGATCGCTGTTCAAGAGGGTTAGCGAAGCAAACCAGCCGCACTCTTGACGGATGCTCTGCGCGGATAGACCGATCAACCTTTAAAATCCCCTCGCTTCTTGCGGATGTAAACTCAGTCCATTCCTTCCGAGAAATATTCTGTGCCTCATCGACAAAAAGTATCTCGCCGTGCGCTAACGGGAATGCTCCCCATCGGAGAATCCGCTTATCGTTGACCTTGGAATCGAGGTTGTAGAGAAGCCCGGTACGGCTCCCAGTAGACCCCGAGGGCAGATATCCCAGCCCCGTAGCAGCTATGAGCCGTCGTGCCTGAGTAGTTTTGCCTTGACCTGTGTCGCCAACTACTAGGCCGTCGACAACTCCCTTTATTATTTCTCCTGCCCAGTGGATCTCGGCAGGGCTATGTAGGGTAAGGAGCTCGCCGAGTAGTACAGTTTCTCGATGAGAGCCATATATCTTAGTAATGTGTTTCGTGATATCCCGTGTGACCCTCTTCACATGTTCCTCCGCAGCATCAAGCTGCGCCTGGGGTGAAGAATCTGCTGGCCTAGTCATTTGGAAGGTGCGAAATTGCTCGCTGAGTTCAGACGTCAGGGTGAATTCTTCCGAAGCAGATTGGAGGCGGTCAAGGCGAGTGATTAGGAGCGCGGCCCGCTGCCGCTTCGGTTCCGCAATAACAGTTCCAATAGCACGATATCGAATATTACTTGTGGAAAGGCTACCGACAAGGTATACGATTTTCTCGCGATAATCTCTGGTCGATCCTTCCACGTTTGGAGTGGCTACTGGCAATGCGAGAATCTCCGTGATAGTTGTCATCTCTCTCTCTCGTATCGTTGGTTTATTCTTGCAACCGGATATGGCTCGCATGAATCCTTTGGTTTGATCGTCACTCATGCGGCAAAAGTTAAGTAGATCCTTCCGTGTCTTGAGGTCTACCGTCGTGGGACAGCGCGGGCAATTGCCTTTTATGCATTTTGCTTCCCATGATCGAGGCACGTGAAACGTCTCCCCGACTCCAGCAATTACAATATCAGTACGAACGATCCGGCCAACGTACTCCGTGCGTTCAAGATCGACGAGATGGATCAGAGGGGGGAGAATTTCTCCCCTGGGAAGGCCGTCTAAGTCTTCTGCCGTCGCGCCTTTCGCTTCGATGAAGTCATCTGCGCCCACGTTGTTCACGCTGCTACCTCCCCCGGAAGTACCACGAGACGGGGACGAGCCCCGCGAGCTTGGAGGGCCAGGGAAAACCGTTCCGTCCCGCGTCGGACAAATGGATTGGTCTGAACATCACCATCGGGGACCAACTCCACCACTCGATCCTTGAGAGGGATATGGTCAAAATCTGGAATCAACTCTATAGATCCTTTCCTGTGCCATCCCTCGATCCCACAGAACCCCACGGCAGGGAGGCCGATCTGGGCTACTGCGAGGCTTTTTTTCTCTCCTTCTACTAACCAGAGGGGGTTGAGTCCGTGAAGTACCTCTTCCATTGCCTGATACGGGAAAAAAAGACGAACACCAGTGTTTTTTGGCTGGAGATATTTGATAGTTTGAGTGTCACGATTTGTGATTATTGGAAAAATCTTCATTCGTACATGGTCCATGAATCCATCCGAAGGATCAGGAAATGGAAATAGAAGGGCTGAGTTAATATTCGGGATATTGAACCCAAGAAGTCTCGGGATCAGCCATGGAGGAACGGAACGGATTCGTTGCATGTGGATCGTCTCAGGGTTTAGTCCGCTTTTTTTTAAGTCTTCACGATGGTCAGGGGCTAGACTGCCTCGATAGACTGCAGAAAGTAAAATATTCAGATAGTGGTGTCGTTTGGCCCTCTCCTCCTCCTCTCTGGACATCATCCGAGTAGCCTCCTAACAAGCACACGCCCCAAGGCGCTCTCAAGGGCCTGCCGTTCTCGGTCTGACGGCTGAGCATGACCTCTCACGATGTAGGATAATTTGCTTTCACGAATCCCCAACTTGCGAGAAGCAGAGACTTGCGAACCAAACTGTTTAATCAGTGCCAATTTGAGTCCAAGATTAACGTCCATGTCACACCTCGAAGAAAAATTTTCTTGCCCTACCTAGTATATAGTGGCAAAATGGGACATAGATTATGCTGGAAAATCAATCCCTTAGAGATACCTCCAACCAAGCATTTTTCACTTGTGACTCAAATCCTGATCTGGTGGGCAAGCTTGCGGCACGGGTCCATCAACTTACCCGGCGGCGGCGTAAGGATCGTTTCTTCTTCCTCAAGAACATGTCGGAGCAAGAGAAAACTGAGGTTAAAACTTCAGGATTTGGTAGGCGAGACCTTGGGTTTGAGAGATGCTCCGGGCTCTCGTGCACGGTTCGTGTTTTTTGGATGCCCCGCAAGCCTTACTTGCTATTAGATTTTGCCCAGCATCCGCATTCCACAGAGGACGAGCTGAGAGGGGCGCTGTTAGAGTCTTCACCGGAGAAGATGAAAGCTCTCGATGCAGCAATCAAAAAACTCACGATTCACGTTGGATTTTCTGGTCTTGCTGGAAATAGAAGATTCCCATGGCAAATATTTTCCCGCATGAGAGACAGGCAAAGATTCTCTGGAACTAGAAAACCGATAAAGTATTTGTTTGATCCTCAGCAGCCCTTAAACGAAATTCGCGGTTCTTACACAAAGGGCAAGAAGGAAAAAGTCCTTACAGTGGGGTCCCTGAAAATCAAGATACAAGCCGAAGCATTGTACGAGAAGGGAGCACCGAGAAGCTGGAGGACTATCTATATTGATCCCCGGCAGCCTATTGATGAAGTTCGCCTGCACTTACTGCTTTATCTTAGGCAGGAGGGAATGATTGACAAATCTGTGAATGCTACTTTGTGTGAGTTGGTTCAGAAATGTTTCAAGATCAAAGACCAAGGAGATGCCATTCTCGTGTTACATGGAGATAAACCACGGGAGGGGCTTTTGAACAATTTCACTTTACCCGAGGATTGGCGGGCCATGAGATTGTATGTGCGTCGGGTGAAATGGTCTTTCAAGAGAGAAAATGCGCAATCGGCAGAGATTGACCATTCCGATGACCTTGAGAAAGTGCAAGAGATCAAGGAGCGGAAAACTCGCGGTCGCGTATATGCCGGAACCAGAGGTAAACCCCCTGAGAAGTTGGAAATTAAAAAGGCTGACGATAAAAGGGACATTTACAGCGTCAAACAAGCGGTAAAGCAGTTGAACACCGAGGGATATGAAGTGAGCCCCGACCGCCTGCATGATTGGATTAACAAAGGGCAAATTAAATGCGAGCACACTCAACGCGGAGGCAAACCTCTCAGATGCCTAGACGATGGTATTCTGGAAGCGGTGAGGCAGAAACTCAAGCCTCAACGTAACCGCCGTCTTCTCATTGATCACTTGACTAAAACAAAAGAGAGGGAAACCGCCAGGAAGTATATAAACCGCCACCTACAAAAAGGTGAATCAATTGAGGATATCAAAAGGCTAGTAACCCAAACGCAACGCGAACCTTGAGCCCCCCCCGGTCTAAAAGGTACTACAAAAATATCGGATTAGCTCCGGCAGTCTTCGTGTCTGGCCGAGCTAAGCTCAAAGGGGGTTTGTCGCAGGTTTTCGCCTCAGCTTAAGAGGAGAATTTGCACAGAGAATAAAAGATAACGCCTACGCTGACTGTTCCAGAATATTGATGACTATGCCTTGAGAAATATCCAATTCCCAGTTTCGGGTATAGGGTATATAACCAGGCACCAACCTCGTAAGGCTCAACGGCAGATATTTGATTCGCTGTTTGGTGCAGATAATAGCCTCAGCAGCTTTGGTCTCTGCCGCTGGCCCAAGTGTCTTCGATTCGCCCCAAATAACCAGCATTTTATTTGGCTTTGCGTCGTCTATCACAAAAACTGGAGTAACTCCTCGGTAACCATCTTTATTTGTTTCAACTTTCATGCCAGTTCCAAACTGCCCTGTCCCATAATCAAAGCGTGTGCCTTTCGGAGAATTGCAGGTAACAGTCAGCACGGGTTTTGCTTCTGCAAGGGCAGCTATCAATAGAGTCATAAAGATAATTAGGACGCATTTACTCATATTGATCCCTCCATTTTAAGTACGCTTTGGGAGAGTCAGCCTATCAAGCCTACGGTGCTTTCCAGATGACCTTGCCCTTTTTGTCGAAGAGAACTAAAGAGGATTCAGCAGTCCTAGTTTTTGTTCCGGTGTCTGTGGTCTCAAGAGAAGTGTTGCCTAATACTAGACGAGTATTTCTACTCGTGTCATTAATTATGAATGAGGTTGAGTCTTTAGAAACACTTAAAGTCACTATTTCACCAAATTCTTTGTCGGAAACGCTTAAAAAACCACTCCCTATTGTTGAAAGAATGGAGATATTGTAATTGCCTTGGTCAATTACCAGACCCGAAATTTCTAATTCATTGTCCACAGATAATACAAGTGAGCTATTTCCATCCTTTCCCTTGAAGGTAAGACGTGCGACTCCCCTCTCGTATACCCCTAGCTCAGCACGAGCCTTTCCATTCGCATCGCGAAGTACAAACTTTTCGGCCTCAATCACCTTAGCCACCTTGTTGGGCCTGGCCTGACCCATCAGCACCACAGCGGCAATACCGACAAGCACCAATGAACCTATACGCTTCAAGCGGCGATTCTCCTTCTCCAAACGGTCTAACCGCTGCACCACTTTATCCGTCGTTGGCTCTTTCCTGGCATTCTCCTTTTCGCCATAGGATTATCCTAATTCCACCCATAAAATCTACCTAAGCCCGAGCTATAAAGGGCATGTTGACAGGCCCTCCTTGCACATAGGAGAATCCCTACGCTTGGGGGGACACGCCAATGGCTCGATTATG
>JAPUHZ010000224.1 GCA_027297485.1 Deltaproteobacteria bacterium | reverse complement strand
AGAATTTTTGCCCAATCGGGAGACGACGATTAGGCAAAACTTGAGGGCTTCAAGGGAGATAGGTTTTTGTTTGTCGTCCTCTCCCGACAAACAAAAAAGCAAGTCTCTGCGCCTCTGCGGTAAATAATTTATCTCCTGCGTTAGTCTGCGTAAATCTGCGGTGAATTAATCTTTAACGTTTCTCAATTCCAAATGGGGACTCTTTAACAGTATCTCTCGACCTGAACCCATTGACCTATTAGAACCCGTATAAGGCCTGTGGGTTATCCCACAGGATCTTGTCAATTGACGCGCCCGGGATCTTGCCGTCCGCTTTTAACTTCTTGAGGGCGTTGATCTCAGAGGCGGTGTCGTTGTGCCCGTAGTCGGTTCCCACGACAATATGGTCATCACCCACGTGTTCTAAAATATAAGATAGGTCATCGCTCGTCTGGCATGCTACATAGATATGGTTATCCTTGAGAAATTCCGGGCCCGGCCAGGCGTGGCCTCTCTTACGATACCCGATTTCCAAGTGGTTCATCACGTAGGGAAGCCACTCGGCGCTGACCTCAACGAAGGCCCACCGTAGATCTGGAAACTTTTGCGGTAAGCCCGTGGTAATGAGGCTGCCAAACAAGTTGATAGGGCCGAACTTGAACTGAGCCAAGCTGGCCCCTTGGCCGAAGATGTCAAACATCTCCAGGTTTCCCTGTGAGGCATGGACACAGATGGGCATCCCCAACCGGCTGGCCTCTTCATACAGCGGATAGAAATGTGGCTCTGTGGGAAGCTTGTCCCCTTCGACCCCTCGTATAAAGACCCCGCAAGCTCCGTTCTCCTTAGCGAAGTTTAACTCCTCAATGGCCTTTTCAATATAGTGAAGCGGAGGGATGACCACCCAACGCAGCCGGCCCTTCCCTGCCTTCCAAATATCCGCCAACCACCGGTTGTAGCTCTTGCACAGAGCCGTATCCACGTGTGGTAAGGGTGTGAGTGCCCTTAGAAAGAGGCTCGGGTAAAGGACCTGAACGTCCACTCCCAGCTCATCCATATGAGCGAGACGGGCTTCCACGTCCTCCATCTCCCGCGTTTCCCTAGGCGTGTCGAAACCGATGTTCTGGTCCTTGGCAAAGACCCGCCCCCCAATCTTCCAGAACTCGCTGCCACGCCGTCTGCCGGACGCCTCCTGAGGCTGGTCCTTGAATACCATCACCCGGGGGGCGAAAGCCCTCTCGCCTTCTCCCATGTACTCCCAGGTTCTCTCCCATTCGATTACATGCGCGTCAGCATCAATGACAGCCATTGGACCTCCCCTTCGTTCCTATGGATTTCTCGGAATTCATTTTGATTTCCGTCCAAGCGGGAGGTAGTCTATTCCAGATGATTCGGGCTTGTCAATTTCAAGGTTCAAGACCCGACTTCTTAAAATAGCGCAATTTGACAATTTGCCTGATCAGCCGATATGTCGAGTGACATAGCTATTTTGGCCGCTGCGGTCTGCTCAGGAGGTTTTTATTTATGCGAGTGATCGATTGTGATGCACATGTGGAAGAGAGTGTTCAAACCTGGCAGTACCTCGACCCTGAGTTCCACTTACTCCGTCCCATCCCGGTGGTTTTCCCCGAAGACACCTGCTTCGGTTCACACAACGCGGCCTGGGTCATCGATTACAAGTTGCGCTTCTTCGCCGCCAATCCAACCTCCATGAAGCGCGCCCATGAAAAAGATGTACCCATTGAGGTACAGGAGCTGCGCGACGTCAATCAACGGCTATCGTGCATGGACGAACTGGGCATCGACAGGCAAGTCGTTTTCCCCTCCATATGGCTCGGCTGCCTGGCAGAAAACGTCGATCTCGAAGCGGCGCTGGCGCGCAGCTACAACCAGTTCATGGCAACGCAGTGTGGGCAGTCCGGCGGTCGTCTATGGTACGTGGCGATTGTCCCTTGGAGACGACCGGAGATGGCGACGCAGGAGATCAAACGGGTAAAATCCCTCGGGTCCGTGGCCGGAATCTACGCACGCGGCATTGAATGGGACCGCCCGCTGACCCATCCGGACCACTGGCCCATCTACGAAGAGGCCGAGCGAAACGATCTACCGATTACGGTTCATGTGGGCAACGGCTCGAGCCCGATGATACGGGAAATGTTGCAGGGAGTCCCCCGCCCCACCTATGCGGATTCCCGACCCCATATTCACCCGTTGGGCAACGGGTTGGTCAGCGGCCCCTATGTGCTGTACGCCTTCCAACAAATTCTGGGCTCAAGGATCCTGGAGGATTTCCCTCGGCTACGGGTCGGCTTCCTCGAGGCCGGCTCCGACTGGACCGTCCGTCTCCTCAAGCGTTTGCGTGCCAGTAAGGGAGCCATCATCAACCAGTGGCTTGCGGAGAGGGTCTTTGTTTCGTGCGCGTTGGACGACGATATCCCATACATCATGAGCAAGGTAAGCGACGACTTCCTGGTGACAGCAACCGATTTCCCGCACGGCGATGCTTTTCGCCAAGACCAGCTCGCTAATGGGCTCAAGGCTCGAGGTGACCTTGCTGATGGGACGATCGAAAAGATCCTGTCAGTCAATCCGCAGCGGTTATTTCACTTCTAGCCCCGATCCGATTAAATTGACCAAGACAGGTGCTGTCCTCGGCCAGACGTTGTAACGGTCGCAGACATTTGCGATTCAAGTCCGTTGCAACACTTCAGGTGAGTTATCGAACTATAGTCCAGACAGCTCTGAAGCGCCATCTGATGTTTGCCGACGATGTTTTCCCAGACCAAGTAATGTCGGATCGGGGCTAGTGCCGGTAAAACCGTCGTGCGTTATCGCCCAGAATAGCTGCTTTGTGTTCATTCGGCAGATCTTCCCGCTCCAGTATCTCGTCTATTTCCTCCATGCAGTTGTTTATGGAGATTTCGTGCGGGAAATCCGAGGCAAACATGAACGGTTGGGGGCCCACGCGGTCGATGGAATAGGAGAGTGCCTTCTCGTTGCCCTCGCAACCCACGAAGATGCGGTCGTCCTTGAAATATTCCACGGGATGCCGCTTCATCTTAAGCCCGCCGTATTCCAATTCGCGCTCCAGCCGATCGAGTACAAGCGGAATCCAGGCGGTACCGCCCTCCATGAACCCGACTCGTAACTTGGGGAACTGGTCAAACACCCCATCCACCATCATTCCGGTCAGGGCAATGGCCAGAGGGAACGGCATACCCAGCGCGCGGGTTGCCGGAAACTTCATATAGGTGTTGAACCCCAGATTGATGTAGCTGCC
>JAPUHZ010000223.1 GCA_027297485.1 Deltaproteobacteria bacterium | reverse complement strand
TTTGTTCTTGGCGAACTCGTTGAACCATACCCTGCCATGAGAATCCATGACGATTCCATAGGGCCGAGACCACGGAGTTGGTACCTTGATGACATTCACTTGGCCGCTTTTCATATCCAGCTTGCCGACGAAGTTACTTTGCTGAGCGGTGAACCAAATGTTTCCTTTACCGTCAAATATAAGCGTGTGCGGGTCTATAACCCCCTCCGGCATTGGGTATTTCGTTATCTTGCCGGTTTTAGGGTCAAGCTTGCCGATATGTGCGCTACGATTTCCCGCGTACCAGACGAATCCCTTAGCGTCGACTATGTTGTTGTGGGGACCCGTTCTTGGTTCAAGATCAAAGCGTTTGAATTCACCGCTCTGTGGGGTAAAGCGGGCAACATAATCCCCCCGCTGGCCAACGAACCACACGTTGCCGTCGGGGCCTACATAGGGGTCTCTTGGCCTGGTATCGTCCCAGGGGACTTTCCATTCATCGATAGTTACCTCTGTGGCATCAGATCTGCCATGAAACAGCACCGTAAAAACCAATAAGAAGACAGTAGAAATGTAAACCCAGCGCCATTGTTTCATATTATCCCTCCCTCATGAGTTTAGTGGACGTTGCAACTTTATTAATCTATTGATATCGGAACTCCGGGGACATAATACTGATTCCGCCTGTAGCTTCCGGGCCAGGTTTTCCTTGCTACATCTGCTGGACGGAAAAGCTTCCCCCAACTTTTCGAGCCACTAGGCTGATGGCTACAAGAATGACGACCAGGACCATACCGAGAGCCGAAAGCTGAGGATACTGCCCGCCGTCCCACAGCTCAAAGAGGACGACCGAGATCACTTCAGTCCCGCTCCGATAAAGCATGATCGAGGTCGAAAGCTCCCGAAAGGAATGGGTGATCACAAAGATCCATCCAGCCACAAAGCCGGGGGCCAACAGGGGAAGAATGACGCGGATGAAAGTATGGAGCCAGCTAGCGCCGCAGGTTTCCGAAGCCTCTTCGAGTTCTTTCTTGATTTGCAGCATCGACGCCGAGCAGGTTCTCATGCCGTAGGGCAGGTATTTCGTGACGTACGCGATCAAAAGGATCCAGAGCGTTCCGTAGACCGGCACCGGCAATACAAGGTAAAGCCAGAGGATCGCAATTCCCATGACCAGTCCGGGGACGGCGATCGGGCTAAATGCTAGAAAGTCAAGGAATCCCTTGCCCCGCCAAGACGTACGGACCATGATCCACGCGACCACCGCGGTGAGCAGCATCGTGATCGTCGAGCTGGAGATGCCCAGCACAAAGCTGTTCCACATGGCACGATGAACGAGCGAGAAATTCCAGAGGCCTACATAATTCTCCAGGGTAAAGCTGGCAAAGGCAGTTTTGGAAGGAGGCATATAAAAAGGGAGGAACGAAGACCAAAGGACAACCAAAACCGGCAAGATAAAGAGGATCAAGCAAAACAGTAGATTCAGAATCGCGAGGGGAATCCGCCAACGACCGAGGTTAAATGCCGTAGGACGATAACCCTTTCCCGTGATGGTAGCGAACCGCTCCGACATGGCGGTCCACCTGATATAGTAGATCACGCCTACCGACGTAATTGCGAGATAAACCACGGCGAAGGTGCTCGCCAGCCCAAAATTGGTCGGCACGTTCTTTGTTGCCAGGTAAACCTCGGTAGCAAAAACCAAGATACCCGCCGGGATGCCAATCAGGGCGGGCACCTCGAAGTTTTCAATTGCTCTGACAAAGCTGATCATCCAGACAGCCAGAATCGCGGGAAGCAGGATCCTGAGCGTGATGTGAAACGTCGTACGTACGATACCGGAGCCCGCAACCATCGCTGCTTCTTCCAAGGATGGGTCCATCGACCGGAAAGCGGCAGCGAGCAAGAGAAAAGCTAGGGGAATCTGGTCCGTCCCCTGGACCCAGATCATTCCCGCCATGTTGTAGATCTCGATGGGCTGGTCAAAACCAGATAGCCGGTAGCGATGATGTTTATCAGCCCTCCCTGACGACCGAATAACATAATCCAGCCGATGGTAGTGAGAAGTCCGGGAACGATCATGGGAATCAAGATCGAAGCGTAAACTGCCGACTTCCACGGAACGTTGGTTCGCTCCGTCATCCAGGCGAGGTAAAGCGCTCCCGCAAAGGCCAGAAGGCTCGAACCGAAGCTGAAAATCAGAGAGTTGATAAATGCCTCGACGAGTCGCCAATTCTCGAAGAGGACGAAATAGTTCTTGACAGTCAAATCGCTTGGAACTCCGGGTGGCCCGCTTTTCAGGCTCCCGTAGAGCAGCATCACCAGCGGGGTCAGCGTGAGGTAGGCTATAAGAGCCCCCGCCAAGCTGATTACAAGAAGCTGCGGGCCGATCCGGAAGCAGCTACCGATTTTCATCTTAAGATCTGGCTATGGTTTCGTGCGTCGGTGTCGGCATTCCCGGCTTCCACGTGGCGTCCCTGAGTTCAAGCATGTTGCCACTGGGATCCAGGAAGTAAAACTCGCATCCGGTAAAGAAGCCCTTTGCACGATAAACAATCGGCTCGGCGATGCGGATGCCCTTTTCGTGGAAAAGCTTGCATGCCTTATCAAACACCTCCGGGGTTACTTCGAAGGCGTGGTGCATACGATTGTCCTGCTCGGGCGTCCTTACAAGCGGCTCCTTCCGAACGCACAGGAGGATCGAGTGGGTCCCGGCCGTGAAGCAGGACATGGTCTTGTTGCCGAGGCGGCCATTATGTTCAAGTCCGAGAACCTCACCGTAGAACTTCTCTGACTCCTCCAAGTCGTTGACTGGGATCGACCAGTGAGTGACACCTTCAACCTTAAGCATGGACATGGCAAAAACCTCCTATCATTGAACCGTGGTAGTCAAAGACCGAGTGACCGCGAAGAATTTGAGCACAGGGGGGAGAAATTGACAAGTCTGATCAGCGCTTGCTGCCGAGCATCGTTCCGCGGCAGCGGCGCGCGCTGCAGTAGCAGAGATACTCGCGTTTCGCCGCCGGGGTGTGCGGCTCGCTGAGCTGGAGATTATAGTCGTAGGTGAGCTCTTCGCCGGGGCGGATGTCGCAGCGCGTCTCAATGAAGATGCGGTTTCCCTCGTCCTCCGGCTCGCAGTTAGGCGCACAAGAATGGTTGATCCAACGCGCAGAATTGCCCCGCTTGGTGGCATCGATCACGATCTCATCACTGACCGCCCAAAGCATGGTGTGGTTAGGATTCTCATGCTCCTCGCCGTTACTCTCATCGGCCTCCTCGTGCGAGATGAGCTCGCCCTTGTACTCGATGATTCGGGTGTGTTTCGGAATGTATCTCAGGGCAAACACGCCGCGGCCGTGTATGGGAGACGTGCGAACGGCAAAACGCCGTCGAATTCTTTGCACCGAACGTGACATGCCTAATTCCGGTTTCGAAGGTTGAGGGCCAGGTCTATTGAATCTTGTTTTTTATCGCATAAGGATAGCGCTGAATCTTGATTCTTACAAGACTACAACGCCTATTGACGCTAGAAGCCCGAATCAGTGGAACCAGAGAGATTGGAGCTGATCTAATACAAACGCAGTAAGTAAGTTTACATTTCCTCGGTGGAAGGAGCCTTCCCCTCGGAATAGCCTCAATGTAACAAATTTAAATATGTTTGTATTAGGAAGTTCTCAGGACAAGTTTCTCCAGCTCCTCGTATGGATGAGCGCCGACCAACATACGGTGATCCACCACGAACGTAGGAACCGCGCTGACCCTAAATTCGGCGCACCTTTTCCAATCCGCATCCACGGCCTCTTTAAAGCTCCGGCTGACGAGCACCTCTACCGCCTCGTCGGCAGGCAAGCCAATCGTCTGGGCAATCTCCACGAGAACTTCTTGCTTCGCGATATTCTTCACGTCAACAAAAAAGGCGCGGAATATCGGATCGTGGATCTCGTCTCCCTTGCCCTTACTTTCTGCCCATTTCGCAAGCTCCTGCGCAATCCGGCTGTTATAAGTCATGTTCCGCTCGCTGTTGTAGGGGAGGCCTTCCTGCTCCATGAGGGCCTTCATGCGCATGTTCCGGGCGGCGCCCTCGCTTCCCCGGGTCGTAGTCCCACGGCTTCTCCCTTCCGCCGGAGTGTCGGGATGGAGAGGAAAATGGGTGACTTTGAGTTTTAAACCGTAATTGGCTGTCAGTCTTTCAATACGCCCGGTACTGAGATAGCACCAGGGTCAGACATAGTCCGAAAAGACCTCAAGCGTCGTTAATGGATTCGGCATGGTACCCCCCTGATTTTTGTTCTGATCTCTATGGCTGCTTAGATTCTACTTTCGCTCGCCACCAGAAGTCAAAGCCTTGCCGGAAATGGCTCAAGTTGCAACACGATTTATGAAGAGATCAGACCCTTTGATTGGGAAAATATGCTCCGATCATTGCTGTCGAAGTGTTGATTGCCTTTGTCGTTTTTTTTATCGGTTGAGGTTATGTCCCGACCGAACGTGACAACCGACTGTGGGAAGAGATGAGCGCCGAGACAAAGAGTCAAATGTTTTGTTGTTTAAGGGTTCGGGGAGGATAGAAGGTCAGGCTTGAAGGCGTCACCACTTGTATCTGCTTCAGTTGGGAACCGATGTCCACTCTGTAATGACCTCAACCTGTGCGCTGCGCATGAGATTGATTACCGGGCAGCGGTACTCTACATTCTTCTTGAGCCTCTCTAACCTTTCCGGCGATTCGTTGCTATGAACGGTGATCTTTAACTTCACCCAATTAAAGTAGGGACGCACACCGTGGACCCCCCTGGAACCGCGCTGATCGACCTCGCCTTCGCACTCCATATCCACGGCGCTGTACTTAAATCTCATGGCTTCCGCTACCCGGTTGATGATGACTGCCTCACAACCGGTAAGAGACGCCAGTACATTCTCTAGAGGCGTAGGCCCGGTATTGGTGCCGCCGGCCTCGTCGGTAACGACGGTAAAATCCCTAACGGTGGTTACCGTACGTGTGCTGGCCTCGTTACGGGCCTTAACCTTTCGGAAGGTTCAACTATTAAGGGGACCCCCTGTGTCTCCGCCACAGTGTCTCGTCTCCGCCGGAGGACGGATCAGCCTTAGGCTGAGGCGGCAAGCCTTAAAGAGAGCGAAGCCTGCCCTTTCGGTTCTTAACTTGACCTATCTATTCTCTCTGCGGGAATCTGCTGTCGGTGTCTCCCCTTCCTTTGTTACACCCTTCACTATTATGGGAAAGGAGAGGCCCAAGTGTATAATGTGCCATGGGCGGCAACTTTGCGCGGTTGGCGATTGTCTTCGGAGGCGGCATCGTGGTGCTGGCATGGGGATTGGGCTGGCTACTTGCTTTGCCGCCCTTCGGGCGAATCTATCTTAACTGGCAGGCCGTCGGCTTGGGAGTGGTCGCCACGTGGCCGCTGCTTTTAGGAATGTGGTGGTGCACACGCACACGATGGGGGCCATTCCCCAGTTTGATGCGCGAGGTGGAAGAAAGATTACTCCCGCTGTTTGCTAACTGTTCCTATTTCGAACTGGCCCTGATCTCACTGCTGGCCGGATTGGGCGAAGAGGCCCTCTTCCGGGGAGTCATTCAAAGTGCTCTGGCTGATTGGCTGAACCCTTGGGCGGCGCTGGTGATGGCCAGCGTGCTGTTCGGCCTGGGTCACCTGATCACGCCGACCTACGCTATCCTTGCAGGTTTGATCGGTCTTTACCTCGGCGGGCTTTCGATGGCCTATGACAATCTTTTGGTGGTCATTGTGGTGCATGCCCTATACGATTTCGTGGCATTGATCTACCTGCTGCGAAGGCGTCTCCCTCAGGGTTAGCGCTACTGATTCTTAATCATCTATAAACATTAAGCGGCTGGGTATACGATTCTGGTGCCGGTCGGCTTGGCAAAGGGTGGGAGCTTATGCTCTTGGCAACGATCTTCCAGGATATGTCGGACGGACCATCCTCTGACCATGAAGGCGTCGGCGAGCAATTGGCGATGGCAGCGCCAGGGTACGGCCTCGGCGCACATCACCGCCATCCGATTCTCCCCTGCGAGCTTTTCGATCTTCCGCGTGATTTCATCAAAGGCCGGAGTCATCATGAAATCCGCGTAGGCCCGGAAGGCGCCGGTGCGCCAAGCGGTATTCGGCGAGTCAGGTGAAGGTTTACGGTATCCGCCAAGGTCACCTCTCCAGGTGTAATTGATCCCCTCGTTCGCAAGAGAAGCCGCAATGGCTTCCCGTCTGAAATG
Organism: Deltaproteobacteria bacterium; assembly: GCA_027297485.1. The sequence continues at coordinate 1,827 of JAPUHZ010000223.1, read as the reverse complement.
GGGAAAACGTTTTGAGGTTGGCCATCGTCGCACGTCCACGAGCAGACGGATGCCGTGAGCTTTCAAAAGATCGAGAAAGGTTCCTATCGCCCTCGTAGAATGCCCGATTGTGTGAATCGTTCGCGGACTCTCGCAACTCACGGTCATCTTCACCTTTGGTCCCACCTACGATAGCCCAACCTGAGATGATCGAAAAGGGAAAGGATGCTATGATCGCACCAATGTGGCGTTCGATTCCTCTCACCCTATTTTGGTTCACTTATATGGGCGCCCTTGGGATTTTTTTCCCCTACTACAGTCTGTACTTAAAGGAGAACGCGGGCCTTTCAGGAACCCAGGTGGGATTGGTTCTCGCTGTGGTGCCCCTTGTGGGAATTGTCGCACAGCCCTTCTGGGGGCAGGTGGCAGATAGGACCGGTGCCCGAAGCCACATTCTCGCATTCCTCTCCCTTGGGGCAACTCTCGGCTATATAGCGCTCGCAGTAGCGAAGGGTTTTTTGGCCATCGTCCTTGCCACTGCGGCGCTTGCGGTTTGCACCACCGCTGTTCTGCCGATGACCGTGTCCGTGAGCCTGGCCGTGCTTCGCAACGCGGGCCCCCACGCATTCGGCTTCGTGCGTGTTTGGGGCACCCTTGGTTTTTTTCTAATTGTTGTGAGTTTTCCCTGGATGCTTAACCGTTATCAGGCAATGCGTGGATTTGTCCCGGAGTCTGGCGGACCTTCGGAGCCCGGACTGGAAATCATGTTCATGATAACCGCCGGTCTCGTTTTCATGGCCGCCCTAATCGGTCTTGCCCTTCCTCGAGAGGGGGCCGTCTCTCTCCACGCTGCTCGGGGAGACTGGAGGACGCTCTTACGAAACAGAGCCTTTGTCCGCTTTCTGCTATTCGCGCTTGCTGCTTACTTCTTCCTTCAAGGCCCGATGTGGCTTTTTCCAATCTTTGTCCGCTCGCGCGGCGGCGACATAGAGACGATCCGAGGTATGTGGATCCTGATGCTGGTCGTCGAGATCCCGCTTGTCCTTTCCACCGGCAGCGGCCTCAAGCGTATCGGGTCAAGGGGGCTTCTCGCGATGGGACTGCTGGCTGGCGGTATTCGGTGGATTCTTTGCGCCGTCATCAGCGACCTTAACTTGCTCTATCCCGTGCAGGCCCTTCATGGGATGACGGTCGTTGGCCTGCTGCTCGGCGGGCCGCTATATCTCGATACCGTGACGCCTGAGCGGCTCCGCTCCACTGCGCAGGCCCTTCTTTCTATGGTCGGGATGGGAATTGCCGGTATCGCATCGAACACGGGAGCGGGCTGGCTTCTCGATAACGTAGGGCCGGATGCGCCTTATATCGTCGGGGGGATCGGGGCCCTTGCTCTCGGCTCTCTTGTCTGGTGGATTTTGCCTCCGCCTGAAGGTGTTCGGGAGTGACAACGAGAAACGTAAAGGGATCGAATGCTTTTGCAAATCCCGTCATAACAGTTCCCCCCATCTCCTTTACCAAATCCCACCGTTATCCTTGTTGCATAAACAATGAATCCTGTTAGGTTGAATCGGCCAGGAATTGATCTAGCCCGCATTTCTCACCAGCCCACGGCTGCGTGCGCGCATCTACCCGAATCTAAGGCGTTGCGCTCGGACAAAGGGCTCGACGTACTGTACAGTACGCCTGCGCGCTTTGTCTCTCGCGCGCCTTGTATCTCCGGGCATCTGCGCGCCCTCGCTTCGCGCTCCGGTGAGAAATGCGGGCTAGGATTTCAAATTCAAAGGAGAGGTGATGAATAACAACATCAAGAAACGGATCAAACTAACGGCAGCGGCAATCGGCTTTCTGCTC
>JAPUHZ010000222.1 GCA_027297485.1 Deltaproteobacteria bacterium | reverse complement strand
AATTCGCATCGGATTTGCCCGCGAGCCCGGGCATCAGTGACGGTCTGAATGGCAGGGTCGTCAAGGCACATTAGGCACGGGTCACCTTGGTAGATAAGGAGCTTCTCTTTCATAGTACTCCTCCTCTGGTTAAAGTTTTCCCACCCGTCAGCACTCCGCGTTCTGATTCTCGTTGCTTAAACTAAAAGAAGGAATGAGAATAGACAAATCTACGCTGTTGGCGGGAATAAGACGCAAGGCCTATGCCAAAGAAATTTTCAAGTAATGACTGGAAAATCCAGTCCTTGAATTCTCAAGATTTGGAAGATAGACAGCGAACCATTGCAAACGTGGGAAGTCGCTGAATTATCTCCGTCGTCTTCAAAAGACTTAAAGTTCTGTGCCCGTTGCCACGTAAAAAAATAAACCCTCTTTCTAATTCCTCTCAATTGTGCGAAACGGTTTTCCCAATTGCGGGAAAGGCTTCAAGCCTTTACTGCGTACCCATCCATTCAGCGCTGGGCATATTGTTTTTCTTATTAAAGGGTTCCCGCCCCGCTGATAAGAACTGTCCGATATCGTATTAGATAATATACTAGGCCGGATTAATGGCATAACGATTGCTTTGAGAATTGTCCGGCAGGTTGTAGACGGGAACCGGGTGGGGGACATGAATGGGACCCTCCCTGTGGAGTCCGTGCTGAGGTGTAGAACTCGCTTTCTCATTTGGAGGTGAATCATGGCTAAGGATACAGTGACGATTGTCGATAACAGGACGGGGAAGAACTACGAGATACCAATCATGTATGGGACCTATCCAGCCTACGGGGCCGCCATTAGAGGGGCAGATCTCCGTCAGATCAAGGTGTCAGAAGAAGACTTCGGCCTTATGAGCTACGATCCCGCCTTCATGAACACGGCGTCTTGCAAGAGTGCGATCACTTTCATTGACGGTGAGAGGGGGATTCTTCGTTATCGGGGATATCCCATTGAGGAATTGGCTGAGAAGGGCAACTATCTGGAAACGGCCTACCTGGTTCTTTATGGGAAACTACCGGCGAAGAAGGAACTGGAAAAATGGGTCCATGATATTACCTTTCACACCATCATTCATGAAAACATTAAGAAGTTCATGGATGGTTTTCATCACGATGCTCACACCATGGGGTTGTTTGTGAGTACCGTGGCCGCGCTTTCTACCTTCTATCCGGATGCCAACAAGATTTTTGACCCCGAATCGCGAAGGTTACAGACCTATAGACTCATTGGCAAGATGCCGACTCTCGCGGCCTTCGCTCATCGTCACAGTCAGGGTTTACCCTATGCTTACCCAGACAATGAATTGAGCTACACAGGGAACTTTCTGAATATGCTCTTTAAGATGGCGGAGCCGAGGTATAAACCCAACCCGATTCTGGAACGTGCCCTGGACATTTTGTTCATTCTCCATGCTGACCATGAGCAAAACTGCAGCGCTAATGCCATGCGTGCAGTTGGAAGTTCCCACGTGGATCCCTACTGTGCAGTGGCTGCAGCGGCTGGGGCCCTTTACGGACCCTTGCATGGTGGGGCAAACGAGCAGGTACTCAGAATGCTCAAGGAGATTGGCTCGAAGGAAAAGGTCCCGGAGTTTGTCAAGAAGGTCAAGGGCGGCGAAGGTCGGCTCATGGGTTTTGGCCACAGGGTGTATAAGAATTATGACCCACGGGCCAAGATCATTAAGCGAGTGGCAGATCAGGTCTTTGAAGTGACAGGAAGAAATCCCCTGCTGGATATCGCTTTGGAACTGGAAAGGATTGCCCTAGAGGACGACTATTTCATCAAGCGAAAGCTCTACCCGAATGTCGATTTTTATTCCGGGATTATTTATCAGGCCATGGGGTTTCCAGTGGCGATGTTTCCAGTGCTGTTTGCCATTCCGCGTACCTCTGGCTGGTTAGCTCAGTGGGAGGAGATGCTTCTGGACCAAGAGCAAAAGATCTCCCGACCCAGGCAGGTCTACACTGGAGCCGATGTCAGAGAGTATGTGCAGATAGAGCTACGGAGTTGAGCCGGCGACCTTGGAGGGCATGGTGATGAGATGGTCCCCTTACCTCGTTACTGCACCGTTTCGGGCATCCCCATCACGCAGCTCATTCACTGTGAAAGAATTCAACGGATCATTGATCGGACAATTAAGGCGGGCGGCGAGATCGTGAAACTCCTCAAGACTGGTAGCGCCTTTGTCTCGCCAGGGGCGGCCGTGGCGGAAATGGCCGAGGCAATCCTTAGAGACAAAAAACGGGTCCTTCCCTGCTCCGCATATCTTGAGGGAGAGTACGGTTTGTCCGACCTTTATTTCGGTGTACCCGTGAAGCTTGGCGCCGGAGGAGTGGAGAAGGTGATTGAAGTTGAGCTTACGGAAGAGGAGAGAAGTTTCCTCGATCGCTCTGCAGCAAAGGTAAGACAGAGCATTTCCAGTCTTGAGCTTTAAGGTGAAGAGGGCCATGCAATTCCGAGGTAACGCTGACAGCGGTTCGTTTGTGACGCTCCCACAAGAGATGAATCAACACGCCCCGGGTCGCCTTGTTTACTCCAGGGCCCCGTTGCTCGTCTACTGGGAGCTCACGCGTGCCTGTGATCTCATCTGCCATCACTGCCGAGCGGAAGCCATGGCAGAACGGCACCCTGATGAATTGACAACTCCAGAGGCGAAAAGGTTACTGGAAGCGATTCGAGGATTTGGGGAACGCTCGCCTCACTTGGTGCTCACCGGTGGTGATCCATTAAAGCGGCCTGATTTTCTGAATTTGTTGGAACATGGAGCCAAGCTCGGCTTGCACATGTCAGTGGCCCCCAGTGGCACGAACGCGCTGACGCGAGAAGTCCTTCACTGTTTCAAGAGCGCCGGTGTGGAGAGCATAGCCCTCAGCCTCGACGGTTCAACCGCTGACCGGCACGATGGCTTTCGTGGGGTTCCCGGTTGCTTCCACTGGACGCTCGAGGCGGCCCAGCTTGCCCGAGAGGAAGGGCTGGCCCTCCAGATTAGCACCCTGGTTACAGCAGATACGGGGTTGGATATACCAGAGATTTATCAATTGGTGAGAGGGCTCGGCCCTATGCGTTGGAGTTTGTTTTACCTTATCGCAGTGGGTCGGGGACGCGGGTTAAAGGAGGTTACGGCTGACCAATGTGAGGCCCTTCATCATCAGCTCTGCGATTTCTCTAAGGAAACTCCCTTTGCTGTTGCAACAACGGAAGCACCACACTACCGCAGGGTGTACTTACAGAATATGAAAGAGGCAGGGATTCCGTTGTCGAAGATTCGGGCGACTCCCGTTGGAAGGGGATTTGGCGTAAGGGATGGCAACGGAATCATGTTCGTGTCCCATACGGGGGATGTCTACCCCTCAGGCTTTCTTCCGTTGACGGCTGGGAACGTTCGGAACACATCCGTCGTTAGTATTTATCGTGACTCCGAAACATTCAGGACGATTCGTGAGACTGGCAGATTGAAGGGAAGGTGTGGTCGCTGCGAATTCAAAGAGATCTGCGGGGGGTCACGGGCGCGTGCCTACGCCGCGACAGGCGACTTCCTCGAAACTGATCCGTTATGCGCTTATGAGCCGGAAACTTTCAAGGTGGGGAAATTTGTAGAAGACGCCTGATCGCATGGTCCGCTTTGTATCCTCACGACTTCAACAAAGTTTTTCGCGCCAAGCCTGCAAAGCGTTTTAACCGCAGATCTTCGCCGATTCTCGCAGATAAGGATTCGGACATTTCACCGCAGAGACGCAGAGTACGCTGAGGAAATCCCTTTTGCCCAATCGGGGGACGACGATTGGGTAAAAACTTACAGCCCTA
>JAPUHZ010000221.1 GCA_027297485.1 Deltaproteobacteria bacterium | reverse complement strand
ACCCATGCAGACCAGCTCTCGGCCAGCTATCAACTCTCATCTGTCAGCTTATTCTCATTAAGCTTCCAACTATTAATCAAGTTATATCGAACACGGGGTTTCAATCCCCGTGTTCGACCAAATGGGAGAGCTACCGCTTCTCCCCTTTGGAAACCCCATCGGTTATGTGCCCGCAGCTAGCCGCGGGGTATGCTAATAGATTATTATGGCAACGGCGACAACTGTACTCATGAATGGGCGTGACTCATCCGCCTTAAACTCTTTTTGGCTTGCCCTTCGCCTGCTTACCTTTTTCCGTTCCAGTAGAGGGTATATCAAAAGGGACACAGGTCGTAATCTCTAACCCGTAGCCTGACAGTCCAACAAGATTTTTTGGATTTTGGGTGAGGAGCCGCATTTTTCCTACTCCCAGATCTCTTAAGATCTGGGCCCCGATTCCGTATTCTCTAAAGTCAACCTGATAGATAAAAGAAGGGCTCCAGTCTTTCTTTTTCTTTCTCTGCTCTTGCGGATAAGTCATTGCCGTGGGGCCCAGCCCCTTCCTTTTTGTTTGAAGGTAGACGATGACTCCCTTCCCCTCCCGCGCAATGATCTCCATAGAGCGCTTGATAATGGCGCGCGTATTACGAAGCTGGAAACCGAAGACATCTCCTGCAACGTATTTAGAGTGAACCCTAACCAGGGTCTCCTCATGAGGGAAAATTTTTCCTTTGATGAGGGCAAAGTGCTCGCTCTCATCCACATGGGTGTTATAGACTACCGCCTGGAACTCTCCTCCGAATTGGGTGGGGAGATGCGCCGATGCGACCTGATAAACCAGGCTGTCATTGCGCAGCCGGTATTGAATGAGATCTGCAATCGTAACAACTTTAAGCCGGTGCTCAGCGGCAAATTTCTCTAGGTCGGGCAGGCGCGCCATAGTGCCGTCCTCTTTCATGACCTCACAGATCACCCCGGCGGGCTTGAGTCCCGCTAATCGAGCCAGGTCTACGACCCCTTCGGTTTGGCCGGCACGGACCAAGACTCCACCCTTTCTCGCCCGGAGCGGAAAGAGATGGCCCGGGATAACCAGATCCTGGGGTACGGCGTTGTCAGCGATTGTTGCGAGGACGGTACGGGCACGGTCCGCCGCGGAAATGCCTGTGGTAATGTTCTCGGCTGCATCGATAGAGACAGTAAAAGCAGTACCAAAAGGAGAGGTATTTTCTGATACCATCATCGGTAACCCGAGCTGCTTGACCCTCTCTTCAGTCAAGGGCAGGCAAATCAGGCCTCGACCAAAACGGGCCATGAAGTTAATCGCCTTTGGGGTGACCTTCTCCGCTGCTATGCAGAGATCGCCCTCGTTCTCCCTGTTTTTGTCATCCATCAGGATGACCATACGGCCTTGACGGATATCCTTAATCGCTTCTTCAATGGTCGCAATCGCCATAGGCTTTTACTTTACCATCCTATCCTTTAAGATCAACAGCCAAGAGAATCGATAACGACATGATCGAAGTCCCGACAATACTCCTGATTGCAGGTGGCGCCTTCACGGCGGCCACACTGGCCGCTGTTGCCGGTTTCGGAGGAGCAGCCGTCCTGCTCCCGATCCTGGTGGTGGTTTTTGGAGTGCGCGACGCGATCCCCATCCTCACCGTGGCCCAGTTGGTTGGCAATGCCAGTCGCGTCTGGTTCAACCGCCCGGAGGTATCACTGCCGGTGGTGGGGTGGTTTGCGCTTGGAGCTGTCCCTTCTGCACTTATCGGCGGCGTGCTATTCGCTGCCGCCCCGCTTTCCATTCTTATGCGGCTGTTGGGGGTATTCTTCCTTCTAATGGTAGCATACCGCCATATGGCTAAAACTGGCAGACGTCAACTCCCGCTGCGCGGATTCACTGTTATCGGAGCCGTTTTCAGCTTCCTTTCGGCAATCATGGGGACGATCGGGCCGCTCATGGCTCCTTTCTTCCTAGCCTACGGACTCGTGAAGGGGGCCTACATCGGCACCGAGGCACTGGCAACAGTCGTCATGCACGTTACCAAGCTCGTGGCCTATGGAGGGACCTCACTCCTTACCCTCGGGAATGCATCTGTAGGGCTGGCCCTGGCGCCGGCTATGATTTTTGGTTCGTTCGTCGGGAAGCAAATCATAAATCGGCTGCCAGAACGGCTCTTTGTCCTTATCATCGAAGCCACCCTCGTTGTCGCCGGGCTTGGCTTTTTAATCCGCGGTTAAACAGGCTGTTGAAGAACCCTGTTGTCGGACTGGTCAAGGGGTTCAAGTTAAGACAGCTGCGCGGCGGTCAACCGCAACCATCCAAGCCGCCGGCCTGGGGGGTGTCTTGAAGAGCCGATGCGTGGGACGAGGAGATGCAATCGTAGCAGAGAGATACTATCAGCCATCTGGAGAGCGTAAGACGAAAAGTATCGCATCGGACCGGAGAGAGATTCCCAGACCGGCAACTAGGCCTTTTCCAACGGTATGTAGAGACTTGAGCTTGCTCTCACCGACCTGCTGAAACAGTTCACCGGTCAACTCCGAAGGCAATTTTTTGTGTTTTGTGAATGGTCTTCTTCTGTAGTCTCAAGGGCTAACGTGACAGTTGGAGAGTTTTATTGAAAGCTTTTCGAATCTCCTCGATCCTGTCAGCAGCCGAGATATCCTGGGAAACAAATCGAACCTCCTTTGGCACAGAGGTTTTTACATCTTTTCTAACTACGATCCGTCCCAACTTAACTAGCATTTCTTGGTTCCCCTTGGAAAGGGCAAAATCAATAAAGACACGGGAAGCATTGGGATGAGTGCTCCGTGACGAGACGCCGATCGGGTTGAGGATATTGATGACAAACGGAGTCCGAGCCCAATCTATTGGGGCACCCAGTGATTTGAATCTTTCTACCTGGTGGACATAGCAGAGAAAGACAGGATACTCCCCGGCCACGGTCAACTGCGCAATGAGCGTGTGACCGTCCCGGAAATTAATCTGCTGGTTTCCCAAGGCTTTAAGAAAGGCCCATCCCTTCTCCTTCCCCATGACTTGTGGAACCATATCGAACCACGAGTATTCCTCATCGTCTATGGCAATTTTCCCCTTCCAGCGAGGGTGTAATAGATCTTCCCATTTCTTCGGTCTCTGCCCTGGAGGCACGAGAGCAGTATTGTAACCAATTCCCACGGTGTTGACGTATAAGGTAACCCAGAGGCCGTTCGGGTCCTTGGCATCTTCCGCGAAGTACTTTGCTTCCGGCGAGACGTATTTAGTGAAGAGCCCCTTCTTGTTGATGACGTAAAAGTTAAATCCAGAGGTTGATACCACGTCAAAGATATCCCTCCCTGCTCTGTGCTCCGATAGGACTTTCTGTAGAAGCTGGCCCCCTCCCAATCTGAACCTATTGACTTGAATGAATGGGTATTTCTTATTAAAGGCAGCAATTAACTTGCTGCTGTCTGGGATGTTCATGGAGGTATACCAGACTAGCGATCCCTCTTGCTTTGCCTTTTGGATCATTTCTGGAGAGGCAGCTTCGGCATTGGTAAGAAAAAACGATAGACTAAGGTATATAGCAATAGCTCTCAGCAGTATCTTCATGATTTCTCCTTATTTCGGGGGACACCTTTATGAATAGTTATATTGGTGCCGGAGGGGGGAGTCGAACCCCCACAGGGTTACCCCTACTGGATTTTGAGTCTGACGAATCTGCCACCTACCAGCATTTATCACAGTCGATCGCGCAAAATCAAAGGCCTTTTCTCTCCCGTGTCGCCCTGTTATGCCCGGTATGTGCTATTGGTTTGGGCACAATTTTGGGCACAGCAGATGATAGCTGCAGGGAGTCTCCAATTGTGCTAGAAGGGG
>JAPUHZ010000220.1 GCA_027297485.1 Deltaproteobacteria bacterium | reverse complement strand
AATCATGAGCTGGCTCTATTGCCAACAATGTGGGCTCAGATGAAGCCGATTGGCGCGCCCGTTCGGCTGTCCTCGACCCTGAATGCTCGGACCGAGAGAAGCTCACAACGAAGCCCTCAGCGGGAGCCAATGGCCTCTAGTATTTATCTACCACGAAGATCACGAAGTTTTGTAACCTGTTTTCCTTTGCCTCCTTGGTGCCCTTCGTAGAAACATTACTCTCTCTATAACTTGCATTCTCTCTGTGAGAACGTTTGTAACGGTTTTCTCCCTTATCTTCGGAGCAGACCCCCTTCGGCTGTAGACGGTTTGTGTGTCTTTCCTCCCTGGGTCCTCTGGTTGGTAGCCCCTTCTGTGCGCGTTGTTATTTATCTGATAAGATGCTACGAGTTATGCAAATTCAGTCAGGAGGAGTGTATGGCCATTAATTTGAGGGCTTCTGTGAGAGGAGAGATCATTCGACTGAGGAGAAGTATCGCCCGAACCAGCTCTCAGTTAGCCTCGTTAAAGGGGGAATTGAGTAGTCGTCAAAAAATCTATCTTCTGCTGGGGGGCGAGGGGGTGAGGAAGCAGCGAGTCAGGCGGAGGGGCAGGAAGAGGGCGATGGTGGATTGGAATTCCGTATTAAAAATGCTTCCCAGTCCCTTTAACATTGATAGTATTGCTAGAAGTGAGCAAGGAAAGAAGAAATCACGGTCCTATTTGCGTCAGGTGGTAGTGAGATGGGTGAAAGAGAAAAAGGCAAGAAGAACAGGTCGGGGAAGGTACCGGAAGGTCTAGCGATTTTTCTCTATTGAACTGGCCACCTTATGTTTTGTCATCTGATTTTTTGTAGCTGTGTGTCATAGGAGAGAGTGTTATGGAATTCAAAGATCTTAGGGATTGGATGGGTCAGGCAGATTCGATGGGAGAGCTGAAGACTCTGAAAGGGTGTGATTGGAACCTGGAAATCGGTGCCATCACAGAGTTGGTAATGCGCCGGGATGACGGGCCTGCAGTCCTTTTCGACGAGATCAAGGGTTACCCGAAGGGGTATCGCCTGCTGGCCAACTCACTGAGTACGCGAAACCGGATCGGCCTCACCCTGAATATTCCACCCGGGGAGAGCAAGATGGAATTTGTCAATTCCTGGAGAGAAAGGTACAAGAAAATCAAGCCCATCCCTCCCAAGGTAGTGAAAGCCCCCCCTGTTTTAGAGAACGTGTACGAGGAAAAGGATATCGACCTTTTCAAATTCCCAACTCCAAAATGGCACGAGCACGACGGGGGCCGCTACATCGGGACCGGCAGCATCGATATCACGCAGGATCCCGATGAGGGATGGATCAACTGGGGGACCTACCGGGTCATGATCCATGATGAGAAAACCGTGGGGTTTTATATCTCCCCCGGAAAGCACGGTAGAATTCAGAGGGATAAGTACCTCAGTTCGGGAAGGCCCTGCAAGATGGCCATGTCGTTTGGACACGATCCGCTGGTATTTCTGGCCGGCAGCCTTGAAGTCCCCTACGGTGTTCCTGAGTACGAGTTCATCGGTGGCGTCAGAGATGAGCCCCTGGAAGTTTTTAAAGGAGAATATTCGGGTCTTACTATCCCGGCTAGCGCAGAGATCGTGGTTGAGGGAGATGTCATTTTTGACGCGACCCGTTCCGAAGGTCCATTCGGCGAATGGACAGGCTACTATGCCAGCGCGGAAAGACACTACCCCATCTTCAAAATCAAGCGGCTCTATCACAGAAACAATCCGATCCTCCTGGGCTCGCCTCCGGGGAGACCTCCGGTAGAGCTGGGGTGGTATCGCTCCTATCTGCGCTCTGCATTGATCTGGGATGAGATGGAGAAGGCCGGGGTGCCGGATGTGAAGGGGGTCTGGCTGATGGTGGCAGGCGGCAGCCGTCTTATCCTTGTGGTGTCAATCAAGCAGCGCTATCCGGGCCACGCCAAACAGGCGGCAGTAATCGCCTCCCAGTGTCATGCCGGTGCCTACCTTGGCCGTTATGTGATCGTGGTTGATGACGATATCGACCCCAGCGTTACCGATGATGTCCTCTGGGCGATGGCGACTCGCTCGGATCCGGCTACGGATATCGATATCATACGGCGCTGTTGGAGCGGTCCGCTGGATCCTATCATTCACCCTAGCAATAAGGGGTTAAATTCACGGGCGATTATAGATGCCTGCCGCCCATTCGAATGGATGAAGGATTTTCCTCCTGTGGCCGAGTCTAGTCGGGATGTCCTGCAGGCGACGTCGAAGAAATGGGGGAAGATACTTTTCAGCGGTAACGGGAAGGCTTAGCGAGGGGTTCTAACCCCGATCCGAAAAAATAATCGAGGGATTTCCGGTGTTGAGCGGCTTAGGACTCCAGTTACCAGCATTTTTATCGTCGGTTTGCAACTACACTAAAGGTGAGTTGCTGATTCATGCATGAAACAGGTCTTGGTCGCGGTCTGACGCTCATCAGGGAAGATTTCTTCCCTTCGAGAGCCTCAGGGCCGTGAGCCTGTCGAACCGGTGACTGATTAATTTCGGATCGGGGCTATTAGGCGGCTGGTTTCGTCTTTGCGGACTTCAAAAACTCCTACCTGGGCAAATCCTGTACAATCGTGGGGGGCTGGCCCTCTCTCTCCAATTGAACCTTCATCGGGATTGTTTTCTCACCGCTGCCTACAAACGAC
>JAPUHZ010000022.1 GCA_027297485.1 Deltaproteobacteria bacterium | reverse complement strand
CATTTCATGTATTTGGGTGCTTGTTAACCACCACGCAAGATTATAAGATCTGCCTTGACCATGAAAAGCTACAGTCGAGGTTGATCGACCAGTTCACTCAATAGTTAGGTTGCTAATGGATGTCTGGGTTCTCTTGATCGTAGGGTTTGCCCTCTGGTTCGGTTTTCAGTGGGGTAAAAACTCTAGTCGCGATAAGGAAGCAAAGGAAGAAAAAGCCGAACGCTTATTAAAGCAAGCAGAGCAAGAGAGTGATCCCGAAAAAAAGACAAAAAATGCTGTTGGAGTGGTATAAATTGACTGAGGACAGGCGTTCGAGAAAACCCTTATTCAAGCATCTACTTAGGCGAAAGCAAAGGGAACGTAGGCGATAGCAACCCGACTATGCGCTCCAGACTGTACCCATTAACCGGCCCGGTAATTTAGAACCCGATCCTTTGGGAAATGATTGACGCTGCCCACCACATAATCAGGGCTGTCAACGACGCCCAGGTAGTCCTTACACTTCGGACAGGTGGGGTAGAGGTATTTGGTCATGGGAGTTTACAATTGGTCCTCAAAGCTACGACACGTTTGTGGATCGAACACGCACCGAGATAAGATGAGGCTGACCTTGATATTGAGATCTATTTGCTATCCATCGGTTCAGTCTATCTGACTTCCAACAGTTCCCATATTATTTTGGACGAAGTTCTCGAATGTAGTTGCATTGAGAAACTGCAGGCGCCCACGGTCACTTAGACTCCTTGAGAATACTTTTTCGTATCTTTCCCTAAAATCCTCTGAGTTATCTCTATTAACAACCACGACACGATGGAGCGCAGGATTTGATGCCAAACCGAGGGTAAGGAGATATTGGAAAAAAGTGTCGGTAGGTGGCATCGAGTATCCAATGACCACTATCTGGAAGGCGCCCATAATCTCATGGACTGCCGATGCCCAAACTTTTGCAATTGGTGTACCTCCTACTGTCTTAGACCAAGTTGGAGGAATAACGACAGGTTCTAAGATATCGGTCTTTTTACATGATTTGCACCGGGTATTTGGTAGAACAATAGTAACAATCTTAAAGGGAATTTAATCCCCCTCTTTTAAAAAAGGGCTACTAATAGGTATATGTCCCTCCGCGATAGGATCGGGTGATACTATCTGAGGTTGCCCTCTGCAATCCCGGCAAGCAGCCCAGTTGGTCGATCCGTGAAGCTTGAGAACCTTAAAAGGATCTGGGCCAGGCCCTGAATCGAGGCAATAGTAAATCTCCATTGACTGAAACTTCATTGCATAATCCAACATGACATCATAGTTAAACGTTATTATTACGTCATTCTCAAAGGTTCCAGACGGTTGACCCGTGTAATCCCTACGTTGTCCGTTCAGCTTTCGGAGAATCTGTGCAAACGTCAAGTAATGATCATCAGGTCGCAATTGGCTTTTGCGCCAGCTGAGATGGCATTGATCAAGTGTCTCCATCACTACATAACGCAGGTCCGAGAAGAGTTTTCCCCCTTGTGCCAGACCTACCTGTTTGCTCATTTCAACTAGGAAAAAAAACATGCTCAAGGTTATCAAGGTCGAATTCTACATAGTAAGATGAGCCCCGCAAAGTGTCGATCCATTCAAACACCCTATCAAAGGAACCCCTATACCGCAGTTCACTTTTTTCCTCTCGTAAAATCCGAGCTGTAACCAAAAAGTCTCGTAACAGAGGGGCTCCTGTATGCTGGGATGCTCCCGCCCCAAGGACATAGATTGTTTTGCCTGTGATCTGTGCCAATGCATCCTCCTCTATTATGTTTGACACGTTGGTTGAGGCTGACCATCGCCTACCATGCATAGTAGAGGGAGCATCACGGTTTGATAATCTGGAATCGCCATGGATTTTCCTCCAGGCTATTCTGTGGGTACCTATATGTCTTGGTGGAGGGCATTCTCCCACCACCCAATCAAGCCGTCAACCTGAGATTTTGCTTGGGTTTAGGCTAAAGTGTAGGTAAAATTTAGCTCCGCAAAGAGGGCGGAAAGGAGAAAACAATCATGGCATCACGCAGGCAAGACTTGGATGCGATTAAAGCTGCGTTGGATAAGGGGAAAGCGAAAAAGGCTCGGTTCGAACTGCCAATACCGGAGACGACAGAAACACAAGAGGGGTTGAAAATCCTCAATGCCCCTAGTCAACAACAGCGCCATTGGATCTTGAAGACGAAGGTCCCTCCCGCTCTTAACCGGTGGGCAATGAATAAAATGGGCGACGAAATAGGAAAGTACATTAACGATGGTCTCACGTATTTCATGATCTTGGTTTTGGTGCGGCGTGCGGTAGACGAGAAGAGTGACCCTTCGGAAATTCTCGCCACAACTCCTTTCATTTTTCCGCTTAGACTTCGGCAAAAACCGCTCATCCCTATTGATCCCATTGGACTACTGAAGAAATATGACCGCGTCTTTGACTCTGTAAAAGACATCCTAAGAAAAACACAGCGCAACCCTATAAATCGTATAATGACCTTCACGGATCATCTGCCCACGACCAGGGACAATGCCAAGCGATACTGTTCTATGAAGGCGTCTTACATCGCGCTCGATTACTTGGCTAGAAAATACAGTTTTCCATCCGCCGCCGAAGCCGCCGCTTCGGCTGCGAAGGCCGGGCGCCAAGGCTTCGAGGGACACCCTTCGCTCTCGAACGACGTTCCATCCCAACATATCGTCATGGAAAAAAATGGCTTGCCACCCGAAGCTCTGGAGACCTTCCAGAGCGAAGGGTGGTGGAGCCGACCGGGATCGAACCGGCGACCTCTTGAATGCCATCCGAAAATAACCCCACGCCATAGCCTCTCACTGCCAGTCTAACCTAGTAATTCCAACGCTCAACGGTCTGCGTACCTTGTAGGTTTAAGGCCACGCAGGCACCAGTATCCGCACATTTTGCGCACACGGGTTGAGGAGCCTAGCACTACACGCTTCACTTCACGTCACCTAGCATGGCAGGGTGTGGCGGGGACTCGATCACTTACCCTTCCTGCACCTACTTCCGATGCTACCGCCACTTTAGCTCCCTTGATAGCTAGTCAAAGGTGCCATGAATAACGCATACACCGCTTGATTTTTTTCTGGCCTGTGCGTGAGTTGTGCGTGTCTTCCGAGGCAGCTTCAGGCCGTGGTAGTGACCTTCCTGAGACCTGATTGACCACAAGCCGATCCCTACCGTCACTGTCGCTGGAGGGCAGTGTGCTCCAGTGAGGGTGCGCTGATCGTCATGCCCAAGGATTCCTTACCGG
>JAPUHZ010000219.1 GCA_027297485.1 Deltaproteobacteria bacterium | reverse complement strand
AGCGGGGAAACCGGGTTGATTTCTGGCGTCAGTCGGGACGCGGCTTCCGCCAGTGGATTCAGCCGTTCTATGAGCATCGGGTAGGGATATATCGTATTCGAGCAATGTGGGTAGGCCAGAAGTTCTCGCGGGATTATACTGGTGGTGATAGCCAGGACGGGGACAAGCATAACATGGCCACGAGCAAAAGCTGGTATATCCGTCAGGACCTTATTCTCTGGAGCCCGAAGGGCTTTTTAACCGGTGGAAATAACCGTCCCAAGACGCTCAAATTTGGCTTCGGCTTCGAGCGTCTCGATATCGACATTGGCTCCGTGGATCACATCGCGAGTGGGCGTTTTGGCTCGACGTCAGGCGGACTCAATGCCTCCGGTCAGACTTCCATGAATATGATATTGCGCCAGATCAACCTGACCTATTTTGTCAAGCGAAACTTCAAGTTCTTCACCCAGTACGAGTGGTATACCTGGAACAAGTTTAACGGTGTAAACGAAGACCGGCGGAAGGCCCTGGGTTGTTTCGAAACTGGAGACGGCGACCGGTCTACTAGCTGCACTTACGGCGCCTGGGAGACAGGCTTTCAGTACAGGTTCTAACTGGCAGCCGGTCCGTCGAGCAAACAAAAAGGGGCGTTTCATGACGCCCCTTTTTTTTGGTTTTGACCGACCCTGACATCTATCCTCTCCCTAAAAATCCAAACTCCCACTCCCTGGGAAGGGAGATGCAAGGGTGAGGGTGACCGGAGCTAGCCATGGCTTCCGCTTTGCTATTCTTTTTGTTCTTTGTCTCCGGGGCACTGGGGCTTGTCTATGAGGTTCTGTGGATAAGGAAGCTCGGGCTTATCTTTGGCACGACGAGCTTTGCGCTCAGCACGGTGCTGGCGGTCTTTTTTGGTGGTTTGGCCCTGGGCAGCCTGATCTTCGGCAGGATCGCAGACCGGATAGGGAACCCGGTCAGGGTCTACGCCTATCTGGAGGTAGGGATTGGCCTGTTTGCGCTGCTGTTTCCTTCTCTGCTCGATCTTATCGAGGGTTTAAATGCCCTCTTTTATCCCACCCTTAGCACGAGTTTTTTCCTACTGACCGCTTTTCGCTTTGTGCTTTTGACCCTGATTCTCCTGGCGCCCACCACCATGATGGGCGGGACACTGCCTTTGCTAAGCCGGTATTTTGTCAGGTCCAGGGATCATTTGGGCTCCAGGGTAGGGAGTCTCTATGCGGTCAACACCTTTGGGGCGGTTCTGGGGACCTTTGTCTGCGGATTTTATGCCATCTATTACCTCGGAGTGGATAGGACCAACTACGTTGCTGGGGTATTGAATCTTGCAGTGGGCGTGGCGCTCTGGATAATGGCACAGAGGGTCCAGCAGGGGGCGGTGGGGGAGGAGCGCTTGGATAACAAGAGGCGAAGGGCTGAGGCTCACCCTTTCGCCCCCTGGCACATCAGGCTTGTATTGATCTGTTTTGGTGTATCGGGGTTTACCTCAATTGCCTATGAGGTCGTTTGGACCCGGTATCTATCGTTGTATTTTATGAACAGCATTTACGCCTATACGACCATCCTTGGGGTCTTTTTGTTGGGGATTGCGTTGGGTAGTATCTTGTTCTCGCGTTTTTTAGACAAGAGGCAGAACCTTATTGAGATCTTTGGCTATCTGCAGCTCGGGATCGGGCTCGGCGCGGTCTTGTTGGCTCCGGCTCTCTTTTATATTAACGCTCGCCTAGAAAGATTCGCTCTGGACTTCTATCTGACGCAGGTTCTTACCTTGGCGGCTCTTATGCTGCTTCCTACTATCCTCATGGGGGCGACCTTTCCGGTGGTAGCGAAGATCGTGACCGTGAAGGTCGAGGGTACAGGGAGCTATGTAGGGAAGGCCTATGCGGTCAACACCCTTGGTGCGATCCTGGGATCTGTGGCCGGCGGATTTCTCTTTTTGCCTCTTCTGGGCTTACAGCGCTCCGTGATGGTGCTGGTTGGTCTCAATCTCCTGCTGGCCTGCCTATGCGCCTTTGCCGACCCTAGGGCGAGAAGAAAGCTCAACGGCGTCGTTTTTGTCCTGCTGGCTGGCGGGGTTTTGATGCTTGCTCGTGATCTCTATTCCCAGGTCAGGATTCCCCATTCTCTGCTGGAACGGATTAAAGCCCCCTCGGAAAGGATCCTTGACGTTCAAGAGGGGCTCGTCAACACGGTCTGGGTGACCGTGGATGATTGGGGGAGGAAATCGATTTGGGGGAACAGGACGGTTCTCGGGAGGACAAAAAAGGGGATTGCCAATGATCTGTCCGCGCAAAATATTCAGGGCCACATCCCCATGCTCCTCCATCCCGGAGAGCCGAGGGAGATTCTGGGTATCGCCTTTGGCACCGGTCAGACCTTTGGCGCCCAGTTGTTGTACGACGTTGAAAGGATCGATGCCGTGGATATCTCGGCGGCCGTAGTCAAACTCGCCATGAAACATTTCAAAGCCTACAACAACGATTTTGTCAACGACCCCAGGGCTCGAGTCATTATCGACGACGGTCGCAATTATGTCCGCCTGACCCGAAAGAGCTACGATGTCATCACGATGGAATTACCACCTTCGGAAGAGGCCGGGATCGTCAACTTTTATACTCGGGAATTTTATGAAGCAGCGAAAAATAGGCTAAAGAAGAACGGCATCATCTCCCAGTGGGTGCCGATCTATAACACGACTCCGAGAGAGTTTCGCGGAATCGTCAGGACATTCCTCCTCTCCTTTCCTGAAGCTCTTCTCTGGTTCAACAGCAAGGACCTCTTGCTCCTCGGCTCCAATGGCCCGATCCGGATCGATCCGAGGAGACTCGGGAGGAGGATAAAGGACGAGCGGATCTTCCAGAGTTTAAATACCTCTTACCTGGGCAATCCTGAGGCCACCCTCAATCGCCTGGAATACTTTCTTGGCGGCTTTTTGATGGGCCCGAGGGAGTTGGCAAGGCTTTCGAGGAATGGCGAGATCTATACGGACAATCATCCCGCCCTGGAGTTTTCCTTTGTCGAGTACCAGGAGCGGGGAAGGATGAGGAGGAACCTTCTTACGCTCGAAAACGTTAAGCTCGTGGAAGAGAACCTGGGGTCGATCGAGCCCTTGCTTACTGCCGCCGAAGGTAATTCCGAGGCTATTCTGGGAGAGGTGTACCGAATCAGGGGGCAATATATCAAAAGCCTGTACGCTGAAGTATATAACGATTTCGGGGCCATCTACAGGCAGGAGGGCCTGTGGGATCGTGCGGTGGCGTGGTTCCTGGAGGCTTTGAGAGTGATGCCTGATTATGGACTGGCTCATTATAACCTGGGGGGCATGTACGAGGAAAAGGGACTCATAGAGGAGGCGCTCTCGTCTTATAAACAGGCGGTGAGGGTGATGCCCGATGTGGCTGAGGCCCATGCCAAGGTTGGAGTGATCTTTCAGCTAAAGCGTGAGTGGGATGAGGCGATCGCCGCCTATGGCAAGGCGGTCCAGCTCAAGCTGGACCTTTTCGAGGCCCATTACAACCTGGGCCTCCTCTATTATGAGAAGGGTGAGCGGGACGAGGCGATCACCGCCTATCGTGAAGCGATTAGAATAAAGCCTGAATATGCGGAAGCGCATTACAACTTGGGTCACATTTATCACCAGAGGAAGCAATGGAAGGAGGCAATTGCAGCCTTTGAGGAAGTCATACGCCTCAAGCCTGACTTTTATCGCGCCTATGGGAACCTGGGATTGATCTATTTCCAGCTGGGCGAGAAAAAAAAGGCGGTGGGGATGTTTCGAGAGGTGACAAGATTAAACCCTGGGGATGAGTTTGCCAAGGAGGCCTTGCGTCGCCTTGCCGAGAATAAATTGATGCGGTAATGGCAACGGACGGCTCCAGACTTCGGCGCCGTGCTCGCCGCCTGCGCCGTGACCAGACTGAAGCCGAGCGCCGACTCTGGGCATGGTTGCGCGCAGGGAGAGTACAAGGTATGTTCATCCCTAAGAGGAGGTCCCCTTTTATGTCTCTCAAAAGAGCGGGCTTGGCTATTTTATTTTTGTCGCTTTTGCTGTTAATTGCCGGGTGCACAAGCCTCCAGGTGGGGTCCGAAGTCATGGCCGGGAGGTTTGCCCTCCAACAAGGAAAGCCCGAGAAGGCCATTGTCCATTTTGAGCGGCTGACCGGCCTTGATCCCGACTACGTTACTAACTGGACTGAAATAGACATCGGTGTCTGGACCTATCTCGGTAGGGCCTATTATGAGGCAGGAAACTTTCACAAGGCCCTGGAGGCCCTCCGCCGTGGCCGTGCCACCCATAGGGAGGATCATGTGGTCAGGCTCTACCTCGGCCTGGTGCAAATTCGGATGCGGCAGCGGGAACAAGGACTGAGGGAGTTGGCAGGAGGGCTAAGCGATCTCAGAAGGTGGCTCGACTATGTAGCGTATTATGGCGTCGATGCCGAGTTTTGGGACCCGGGCGAAAGATTGGCCAATGCCCTTAGCGACAATCTGGCGATGATTGAAGGCGGGGATTTCAGTTGGGCAGAACTGGTCTCCAACTCCGAGTGGCTGGGGCGTGAGTTTGACGTGGAGATTGACGAGGTCCACGAAGAAAAATTTCGCTTTATCGAGAGTGATGATGGTGGTAAGACAGATTAGATCCAACCCTTCTTTTATTCCTATCACACGGCTTTATGGCAAATTCGAAATAGCTTTTTTACCGTTGGCCGTTTTTCTGATGAGTAGCTGCCTTCCCACGCCATCCGGAGAAACGTTCTTATGGGGAGTACCCGGCTACTATCAACAGGGTAGGCTGGCCCTGACGGGCCTTCATGTCGACATTAATAAAGGAGTGGCTCTTCTGGAGGAGGCGGCGCGGAGAAACCCGCTCTATGAGGATGTCCTTACCCTATTGGGAAGGGGCTATTATGCGCAGCGGCGCTACGAAAATGCCCTGGAGATATTGAAGAGGGCGCTCAGGGTAAATCGCGAGGACGAAATTGCCTGGCTCTTCCTGGGGCTCACACAACTAAGACTCGGTGAGAGTAAGGCAGGCCTTGCGGCCGTCAGAGCTGGGCTGGGTCTGTTGGTGAAGCGCTCGAAACCCGGCTATCGGGGATACGAGGCATGGGATATCGAAGGTGATGTGAAGAGATCCATACGCCGGGCTGTATTTTCGGTAGAAAAGGCCCAGCTGGGCAATAGCACAAGGCTGCTCTTTGCTGCGGAGCGTATGATCCTCACGATCGACGAGGAGGACTTCCGCCGAGATCGCACAGAGGATGATCCATACCACCGGTAGGATTGAAGGCAGAGTCAATATGCTGTCCCGTACGCCACGCGCCTTATTATTTTCTTCCAAATCCGATGCCATCGACTATATCCACGGATGGGATTGTCTGAGCTCGGTGGCGGGGAAAAGCTATGGCTGACACCTCATGGAGAGTCGTTCAAAGTGAATAATTTTCCACTTTCGGCCATAGGAATAGACTGGTATTTCGGGCATTGAAATTCCAGCTGCTCCCTGGAGCATCCGTTCCTACTGGAAGAGGTGCTATTTTTCCAATATCGCTATCCTCTTCCTCGCATGCTGGATATAGGGTGTCTGTTGGGGTGGGGCATGCTCGATGAAGCCTCTATAAGCCGCCACCGCCTCTGGAACTCTCCCTACCGCCTCGCAGGCACGGGCCTTGTTAAAGTAGGCCAGGGCATTCTTGGGGCTGATCTCTAAAACCTTGTCGTAATCGATGATGGCCTGTTCATATTCCCCTTTGTTCACATAGGCGCTTGCGCGATCATTGTAGGCCGGAACGTACCTGGGGTCGATA
>JAPUHZ010000218.1 GCA_027297485.1 Deltaproteobacteria bacterium | reverse complement strand
AGTAAGTTTACATTTCCTCGGTGGAAGGAGCCTTCAGGCCGAGGGAAATGGGGGCGATTATTCCTACCGTTTGGGCCTGCACCAAGCCTCACGTTCGGTTCCCTCGTCCTTCAGTCTCCTTCCCCTCGGAATAGCCTCAATGTAACAAATTAAATACGTTTGTATTAGAACGGGTTAACGCCCCGACTTTCAAGATAATGGTAACGAATTAGAGGGATAAAGGGGCGGACAATGCATGGGTGCCTGGGATATCTGGCGCGCCCGGAGGGACTCGAACCCCCGACCTTCAGGTTCGAAGCCTGCCGCTCTATCCAACTGAGCTACGGGCGCGCATGAACCTTCATAGGACACATGACCCGGCACGTCAACCGTTAACGGAAGTAGACGATTCTGAGCCCTTTTTCGGAAAAGAATTGCTCAAGATCGTTCGGAATCTCACGGTCGGTAAGAAACAGTTTCCGATTGGGCAAGACAAATCCTGAGACAGTGAGGACCACCTTATTCTTGGCTCCACCTTCGATTGCAGAAAAACGGTGCTCTCGATAAGCCGTTCCCTCTCCAATGGCCTCTAAAAGACTCGAGATCAGTTCACGGGAGGAAAGAGATTGAGGATCCAGCTCGATGGCTCTTACACCCTCCCTCTCTTGTAACGCCCTTTTCAGCTCTTTCCCAACCGGATGGAAAAGGAGAGCAACTTTTTTACCCCCAAACTCAAAAAACCTGTCCACCTTGGTCTCCAGCCGGATTCCTTCCCGTAGGGAAACCAAGAGCTGGTGATCGGCTGAAAAAGGGATCTGGTAGCTTTTAAGAAAAGCATCCACCAAGGCGCTCTTGTCTGCCGGCCACCTCTCGATCCGGCTCTCTTCCCTCTGCCCGCCGCTTCTCAACGAAATGGAAATGGGAGAGGGAGAAGAAGGCGAAAGAAGAATATCTTTTAAGTTCATTCCTTTGAAAGAGAAATAGTCTCTGAGGTAATCAGGCGTCTTACCGGCGACATCGGTCAGACTGATAATAAAAATCTCCTGTCTTCCGCTCATCTCCTCCGGGGTGGTAACCATCCACTCCCCCTTCACCTGGAGGCGTACTCCCCTGTCCTGAATCACAACGGGTCGCTCAGCTGGCAGAGATTGAAAGCCCAAACGGGAAAGGAGGCTGGTTACAGCCTCGTGCAGGGAGACGCCTTTTTTCAATGAGACAACGGGGATGGCGGAACTTTCCGCTTCCATTTGAGTCCGGAGAGAGGAGGGTATCTGGCCCTCCACGTCGAGCATCACCCTTTGCGCCATTTTCGGATTGTAAATAATTGGATAAGAACCTCGGTCGATGCGGATGGTCCCTTCCTGAAGAGCGACCAATTCCTCTCCTCCGTGAAGCGTTTCATTTCCTAAAGCCCCCATTACCCGCTCCAAAAGATAGAGATTTTCCCTGACCAAAAGCTTCTCTCCATAATCCAATCCGATAATCTCCGATGTGAATTCCTTTGGTTTGGGTTTCTTTAGCTTTCCGGCAGCTACCCTCGGGGTCCACCCTTGCCCGGGAAAGAGGAGTGCCTCGCCGATAAAAAGAATGTTCCAATTTGTCTTGTTCGGATTGAGCTTCTTTACCTGGCTAAAGGTGCTTTGGGTCTTCTCCTTTCCCCGAATTCCGAACCGTTTCCAAAGGATTTTATAAAGGTTATCCCCGCGCCTAACTCTATACACCCTCGGTTTCGCCTTGCCCGAGGAAATCTCTATGCCTAGAATCTCGTCCGGCCGGATCGGGATAAAAATAATTTCTCCTACCCGCAGGATATCAGGCACCTTGAGATGAGGATTCAGAGATCCGATCACGAATAGATAACGGTGGAAGCGTTTCTCTGACAGACCCTTCTCCTGGATGAGAATTCGCCACAAAGAGTCGCCTGGGTTGATTATCCTTTCTTCCCCCTCAACCAATTTCCCTTGATACTTACGCGTCCTTAATGTCTTGCGCAGCCTCAACTGTGCCGGTTCTTCTTGTCGGACGCCTGTACGTTGTTCTTGGGCGGTGCTGAGGGCCGGAAAGGAGATACCCAACAACAGGATCAGAAGCAAGACTAAAAGCTCAGTTGAAGGAATAAGTTTTATCTCGCTTTCCATATAGTCCCTCCAGGGGTATCTTCCAAAATAATACCCTTTTCTTGTAACCCTGCGCGAATCCGGTCTGCCTCCTGCCACTGTTTTTCAGTTCGCGCTCGTTCTCTTCTTCCGATCAACTCTTCGATCGCTTCCTGGGAGAGCCCCTGCCTTTCAATCCAGCGTTCCCTTTTTCTTCTGAGAAACTCTTCGGGCCTCCCTTGCAACAAGCCCAGGACCTCTCCCGCGGTCTTCAAGGCAACCGCTCGTGGGTATAGGCCTTCGGTTTTACCTTTATCCATCATACGGTTCAAAGAACGGATTTCCTCGAAGATAAGCGCCATCACCCTAGGGGTATTGAAATCGTCGTCCATCTCCTGGCGAAACGCATCTAGGAATTTTGCCTCTGGCTCCATCTCGTTGTTTAAAGGGAGAGAGTGGTCCAGTCGGTCTATCGTTTCATAAATCCGTTCCATACTTTTCTCGGCCTCTTCCAAGCCTTGTTCGGAAAAATCTATCGGGCTCCGATAATGGCTGGCGAGGAGATAGTGACGTAGGGTGGCCGCCTCATAGCGATCCAATATGTTCTGAATACTATAACTATTCCCTTGAGATTTCGACATCTTCTCCTTATCGATATAAAGAAACCCATTATGTATCCAATAGCGTGCAAAAGGGAGATCGAGGGCGGCTTCGGACTGGGCGATTTCGTTCTCATGGTGAGGGAAAACTAAATCTCTTCCTCCTCCATGGATATCAAAGGGTTGTCCAAGATACTTGGTGCTCATAGCTGAGCACTCTATGTGCCATCCAGGCCTCCCCTTGCCCCATGGGCTTTCCCAAAACGGTTCTCCCTCCTTACTTCCCTTCCAGAGGGCAAAATCCACAGGGTGCCTCTTGCGCTCGTCTATCTCAACTCTGGCCCCGGCCTCAAGCTCCTCGATCCTTCGCCCCGAGAGTTTCCCGTACCCGGGAAAATGATCAACCTGGAAAAAAACATCACCATTGACCCGGTAAGCCACACCTTTTTCCTCGAGCTGCCGGATCAGCGTGATAATCTCGGGGATGTGTTCTGTGGCCTTGGGCTCGTGAGTGGGAGAAAGGAGCCCCAAGGCAGTGCTGTCCCGATTGAATTCCTGGATATACCTCTCGGCGATGACCTCTGAGGTGGTTTCTTCCTCTCTGGCCCGCTGAATGATTTTATCGTCCAGGTCAGTGAAGTTGCGCACAAAGACAACCTGGTAACCCAAAAACTTGAGATAGCGGTAAACAACGTCAAAGGTCAAAAGGGCACGAGCATGGCCCACATGGGAGGAATCATAGACCGTGACCCCGCAGACATACATCCGTACCTCCCCTTCCTTTAAGGGGACAAAGCTCTCTTTTTTCCTTGATAGGGTATTGTAAATCTTAAGGCCCATAAAAACCGAATGCTCCTCCATCTTACGCATCAGGGCCTAATTTGCAAGCGAGATAAGAAGCAGACCACTTGCGAAAAATAGTAAAAAGACATACAGAACCACCGTAGGACTCAGCCTATGAAATTTGCGGAACCTTATAATGATTTACGCGAACTGGTCGCAGCCCTGGAGGAGAATGGAAAACTCCTGCGCATCAGCAAAGAGATCAACAAGGACACCGAGCTCCATCCTTTAGTCCGCTGGCAGTTCAGAGGGTTAAAGGAGGAAGCGCGAAAGGCCTTCCTCTTTGAAAATGTCACGGATTCCAAGAAGAGAAAGTATCATGGCTCCGTGCTCGTCGCCGGACTTGCGGGCTCGGCCGCCATCTATTGCCTGGGTCTAAGATGCAAACCCGAAGAAGTGGCGGACCGGTGGATCTATGCCATGGACCACACCCTGGAGCCTGAGATCGTAAGCCACGGCTCGGTTACCGAAGAGATCCACAAAGGGCAAAATCTCTTAAGTCACGGCGGCTTCAATGAGTTTCCTATCCCCATCTCAACCCCCGGTTTTGACAATGGTCCTTACATTACAGCCGGCCATTGGATCACCAAGGACCCGGAGACCGGGAAGAGGAACGTGGGCAATTACCGGGGATTAATCAAAGAACCGGGATTGAGCGGCATTATGTCCGGGACACCGCAGGATCTCTCCCGCCACTGGGAGAAGTGCAGAAAAAAGGGCATTCCTCTCGAAGTGGCAGTTGCCGTGGGCACAGTGCCTGCTGTTTCCTACACCGCCACCCAGAAGGTCCCACCGACCATGGATGAGTTGGCCTTGGCCGGAGGTCTGGTAGGAGAGCCGATTAAGCTCGTCAAATGCCAGACGGTAGATCTTGAGGTCCCCGCGACCGCCGAGGTCGTTTTCGAGGGGATCATCCCGACGAGCTTTCTGGAGGAGGAGGGGCCGTTTGGCGAGTCCATGGGCTATGTGGACCCAAGGACGCTGAGCGGGGTCTTTGAACTCACCTGCATCACCCACAGAAAAAATCCCATATGGGTATCGATCATCAGTCAGGTGACACCGAGCGAGAGCTCTAAGATCAAGGCGATGGGAATGGCCACTCTCATCCACCGTTTCCTCAAACAAAAAGGGTTTCCAAGCGTGCTTGAGGTCTCCCTAATGGAGCCGTTGGTCAACCTACGCCCCTATGTAGTTCTGAGAATGAAAAAGAGAGACGACCAGGATCCGTGGGGAGCGATGGATGCCCTCTTGGATTATGGCGACCGGGTGGGAAAATTCGTCGTTGCCGTGGATGAAGATATTAACCCTCATGATCCCGTTGCAGTGACCTGGGCGATCACCCACCGGTCCCAGCCCCATAAGGACATCAAGATTGTCGGCAACCGCCCTTTTGGCGCCACCCCGATCGGCATGGTGGCAACTCACCCGTCGAGTCGTTACGATAACTCCGAGTCCTCTCTCCTGATCGATGCAACGCGCAAGGCAGACTTCCCTCCTCTATCGCTTCCGAAAAAGGAATACATGGAAAGGGCGAGAGAAATTTGGGAGGAGCTCGGTCTGCCCAAGCTGGAGCCGCAGCAACCGTGGCACGGCTACCTTTTGGGGTTATGGCCTGAGGAGCTGGACAATGAGGCCAGGCTTGCGGCCCAAGGTGAATATGACAAGGTAGGGAAAAAATTGCGAAGCACCAGGGTTCAGGTGGGCGAAGGCGAGACGCTTGGGTCGATGAGAGAGAAATGGGGACGCACCCATTCGGGTAGGGCGGAGTAAATATATGAAAAGACATATCGCACTCAGTGTCAACGGAGAAGAGCACGATATCGAGATAGAGCCGAACCGACTTCTCCTGCAGGCTCTGCGCGACGACATCGGGTTAACCGGGACCAAAGAAGGCTGCAGCATCGGGGTGTGCGGCGCCTGTAGCGTTATTGTGGACGAGCGCCTGGTGAGTTCCTGCCTCACCCTTGCCGTTGCATGTCAGGATAAAGAGATCACTACCATCGAGGGGCTGGCC
>JAPUHZ010000217.1 GCA_027297485.1 Deltaproteobacteria bacterium | reverse complement strand
CTATTCCGAGGTGAAGGAGACTGAAGGGCGAGGGAACCGAACGTGAGGCTTGGTGCAGGCCCAAACGGTAGGAATAATCACGTGAAGGGGTAGGGGTGGCGGCCCTCAAGGCACTGGCCCATTTCCCTCGGCCTGAAGGCTTCTTCCACCGAGGAAATGTAAACTTACTTACTGCGTTTGTATTAGTAAAACGGAAAAAGACCTAAGCAGTGAAAGGCCATGGGGCCGTAGCTTGACATTAAACCGCACCATTATTTGCGCATTGTCCCGTGCCATTAAATGGAAGAACACTACTGTAAAAGGTCACTGCTTGATTTTCGCTTAAGCCTCCCCTAATCATAGGGACGCCGATGTCCTGTTACCTTCATATCGACATGGACGCCTTTTTTGCCTCTGTGGAAGAGGTGCTGAATCCTGCTTTGAAAGGCAAGCCGGTCATTGTAGGTGGGGAGAGCGGCAGAGGGGTAGTGACCTCAGCATCTTATGAGGCAAGAAAATATGGTGTCCATTCGGCAATGCCAGGTTTCCAGGCAAAAAAACTCTGTCCCCATGGGATCTTTCTCCCCAACCAAAGGCGGATTTATAACGAATTCTCCCATAAGGTCTTCGCTATTCTGGAGCAATACTCGCCGGAGGTTCACGCCATCTCGATCGATGAAGGCATCGTGGATCTTACCGGAACGGAAAGGCTTTTCGGCCCGCCCCTAAAGACCGCCCGCGAGATCATCATGCGAATAGAAAAAGAGCTTGGTCTTTCCGCCTCGGGCGGACTTTCAAGTAGTCGAGTTGTGGCGAAGATCGCGGCTACTTTGGCTAAGCCGCACGGGCTGATCGATGTGCCTGCTGGTTCGGAGCAGGCCTTTCTCTCTCCCCTCCCGGTCGAGTCGATCCCAGGAGTCGGGCCGAAAACCCACAGGGAATTATTACAGCGAAAAATAAAAACGATCGGGGAGCTGCTGAGAAACCCTGACCTCAGGGGCCGATATCTCGATCTTAAGGGAGCGGGACATGAGGTCCGAAGCCGCGATCACTCCATCGGTAACGAGACCACTTTAGATAGATCACTGAAAGACAGAGAAAAGATGGAAGGGGTTTTGTGGGAGCTGGTGGAAGAGGTAGGGCAAAGACTACGTCAAGAGGGCAGCCATGCCCGCTGCATCACATTGAAGATCCGCTACACTAATTTTAAGACCATCACCCGCTCCCGGACCCTCTCCACCCCCACCTGCTTCGACCGCGAGATCTTTGAGGTAGCGCGGGACCTGCTGAGAAAAAATCTTATCCCGGGCGGAGCGGTCCGTCTCTTGGGTGTAAGCACAAGCGCTCTTTTAAGCTCGGGCTGGCAGGAGTCTATGTTCGACATCCGAAAACGCCTCTCGTGGGAAAAACTCTACCGTGGTATCGACCGCCTGCGCGAAAAATATGGAGAGGAGGCAATTGGCATAGCCACACCCCATACCCGAAGTCGTTGACTTTTAAGTGCGAACCCCCTAACAGTTGACTTTATGGAGGCACACCAGCAAGCCGGCCTGGAGGGCCTTAAGATCGTATCCTTTGAGAGCCGGCGCGCGAGAGAGATGGCGGAACTGATCCGGCGCTACGGAGGCGAACCCATCATTGCCCCCTCAATGCGCGAGATCCCTCTCAGCCAAAACAGCGTCGCGCTTGATTTTGTCCGTCGGCTCGAGGCGGGAAAGATCGACATCGTTATTCTCCTAACCGGCGTCGGCACGCGGACGCTCGTCGAGGCCGTAGCAAGCGAATACTCCCGGGAAAGGCTGGCGGCTACGCTTGGACGTGTGAGGTTGGTGACACGCGGCCCCAAACCTGTTGCTGCCCTAAAGGAGCTAGGGTTGGTACCAACCATCAGCGTGCCCGAACCTAACACCTGGCGTGAGATCCTATCTGAGCTGGACACGAAGGCGCCGGTACAGGGCCAACAGGTAGCGGTGCAGGAGTACGGCATAACCAATCCGGAGCTTATAGCAGGCCTCAAGGCCCGTGGGGCTGAGGTCCTGCGTGTAGCGGTATACCGCTGGGCGCTCCCGGAAGATACTGGCCCCCTCCGCTCGGCTTTGCGTGACGTTATCGACGGTCGGGTTGAGATTACCCTTTTTACCAACGCGACACAGGTGGATCATCTCTTCCGAGTAGCCACGGAAGAGCGCCTGGATCAATCCCTGCGCCAAGCATTCGCGCACGTCCTGATCGCCTCCATTGGCCCTGTCTGTAGTGAGGCACTGGAACACTTCGGCCTCAAGGCAGATCTCGAACCCGATCATCCCAAAATGGGCCACCTGATTGCTACCGTGGCGCGACGCGGCCGATCACTCTTGGAGGAGAAGCGCAGAAAAGTATCTAAAGGCTGAGGGTCGAGTGCCTGCTGAGATTATGACCAACCCGAATCACCCCTTCCTTGCCGCCTGCCGTCGCGAGAAAGTTCCATACACTCCAGTGTGGCTCATGCGGCAGGCGGGACGGTACATGGAGGAGTACCGCAAGCTCAGGGCCAAATTTGGTTTTCTGGAACTGTGCAAGCGCCCGGATCTGGCCGCCGAGATAACCGTGACCCCCGTCGAGCGCCTAGGCGTGGATGCCGCCATCCTCTTTGCCGATATCCTCTTACTCCTTGAGCCTATGGGCGTAGGGCTAGAGTATTCAGAAAATAATGGGCCTTTGATTCACCGCCCCGTGCGCACCGGTGTCGATGTGGATCGCCTGCCGGAATTTGACCCAAAAGACGCGCTCCCCTTTGTCTTCGAGGCGGTCCGCAAGAGTCGTGCAGCGCTGAACGGTAAGGTCCCACTCATCGGATTTTCCGGGGCGCCATTTACCCTGGCCTCATATCTTATTGAAGGTGGCAGCTCACGCAACTATATCCACACCAAGCGACTGATCTATTCTGATCCAGGGGCATGGCGCGCACTGATGGAGCGCCTTTCACGCGCCGTTGCCAGATATCTTAACGCCCAAATTGAGGCAGGTGCGGAGACGGTGCAGATCTTCGACAGCTGGGTCGGTTGTATGACCCCAGACGACTATCAGGAATATGTCCTTCCCTACATGCGCGCTGCGATCGACGCGCTGACACCCGGCGTTCCCGTAATCCACTTCAGCACTGGGACCGCCGGGTTGCTTAAGCTGATACGCGCCGCGGGCGGGGACATTATCAGTCTGGATTGGCGGGTCAATCTGGATGAGGGCTGGGAGTGTGTGGGATACGATGTCGGGATACAGGGAAACCTGGATCCAGTCGCGCTCTTTGCCCCTCCAGAGGAGATCAGCCGCCGGGTTGCGGAGATTCTTCGGCGTGCCCGCGGGAGGCCGGGACACATCTTTAACTTGGGCCATGGTATCCTTCCCGATACTCCGGTAGAACACGTCATTGCGATGGTGCGGGCCGTGCATGAGCTTAGTGCGCGGTGAGGCTCCGGCAATGTCCCTTTCTCATGAAGCGGTTCTCCTGATAGCCTTTGGCGGACCTACCTCACCGGCGGAGATTCGCCCCTTTCTTGCGCATGTGCTGCGGGGTCATCCCGTACCACCGCAACGAATCGAAGAGGTCATCCACCACTACGAGGCAGTAGGCGGGCGATCTCCGTTTAATGAGATCACCCTTCGGCAGGGACGTGCCCTTGAAAAGGCGCTCAAGGGGCGGGGCTTGTTTCTATCGGTTTACGTGGGGATGCGTCACTCGAATCCTTTTCTTCGAGAGACACTGGAACGCATGACGGCCGACGGCGTGAAGAGGGCGCTCGGCTTCATCCTCTCCCCCCAGCAAACGGAGGCAAGCTGGGAACGCTATCAAAAAAGCGTCGCCGGGGCACAAGCTGAACTGGGTGGCCATGCACCCCATATCGATTACTGTCCCGGTTGGCATGCCCACCCGCTCTTTATTCAAGCCCTAGCCGAACAGAGTCAATCTGCCCTAGAGAAGGTTGCGGTGGAAAAGCGCAAAACCACTCCGCTCATCTTCACAGCCCACAGCGTGCCCACAGCCATGGCGGCGCCTTCCCCTTACGCTGACCAGATTCAGGAGACTTCCCGATTAGTGGCCGAGCGTCTGGGCCATCGACAGTGGTCGGTTGCGTACCAAAGCCGGAGCGGCAAGCCAAACGAGCCCTGGCTCGAACCCGACATCGGCCAAGCCATTCGGACCTTGGCAGCCGAAGGCGTAGGCGAGGTCGTGGTGGCCCCCATCGGCTTTGTCTGCGACCACGTGGAGATGCTCTATGACCTCGATATCGAGGCGAGAGGGATCGCCGAAGGACTGGGGATACGTTTCCTGCGTGCCAGTTCCTTGAACGACCATCCAACCTTTGTCCGCATGATGGCTGAGGTGATCGAGGTGACCGTGAAGGGGACGAAGCAGCCCACCGGCCAAGCGTGACGCCTTCTATCATGCCGGCGTTGAAAGCCGCCCGGCACGGCCTTACCACAGGGTTCGAACCGGGTATTGGTAGACAAGACTATCCGGGGTTAGAATCACCTGACCATGAACGATCGCCTGACACACCAGCATGCGGTCAAAAGGATCCTTGTGGAGCATAGGAAGGCGGGCCAGATGCAAGGCTGAATCTTCGTCAAGCGGCAGGGCCTTAATGCCATGCTGATCACGCTGGGATGGAACGAATCGCTCCGGCGAGTCTGGTAGGGGAAGCCGCCCCAGCACATATTTAACCACAATCTCCCATGCAGAGACCGAGCTCAGATAAACTTCATTCTCCGGATCGACAAAAGCCTCACGTGCACGGGTCGAAAGCTCAGGAGAATCAATGATGATCCACAAAAAGGTGGAAGTATCCAGAAGGAGCCTCATCGTCCCTGGTGATAGAAAGAGGCTAACACATCGGCGGGCAGAGGCTCGAAGAACTCAGGCGGTACCTTGAACGTTCCCTTTGCAAGCCCAACCGGGCGCTTGGTCCTCCGGTTTCGCGGAAGAGCGCGAATCTCCGCAATCGGGACGTTCCTCTTGCACAAGAGAATCGACTCCCCTCGGACCAGCTTTCCCAGATAGCGTGACAAATGGGTCTTCGCCTCATGGATATTGAGCTTAATCATGGTTCCTTTATAGCCTAAGAAGTAAACTAAGTCAATCCGACCATCGACCCAGATGTCACCTGGTATAAGCAGAAGAAATTCGCTTTTTGAACGACCATCCCGCGGTCATCCGCATTACGGCTGAGGGGATTGAGGCGACTATGAGGCTTGACGTACACCAACATACGGCTTTAAGGCAAGATTCTATGGAAGGAGAATTGAATTCAATTCTAGGATCAGATGGTTCTTGTTCTCTTGGGTGCTGCCTTCAATGTTGGAGGATTTCGTGAGCTTTCCACGCGATTTTCATTTGGCATGA